>NZ_JBHVUV010000007.1:0-277272 GCF_042883905.1 Kitasatospora sp. NPDC058170 | reverse complement strand
GCCCGCGCCGACGACCTCTTCTCCGTCCTGATGGGCGAGGACGTCGAGGCCCGCCGCTCCTTCATCCAGCGCAACGCCAAGGACGTCCGCTTCCTCGACGTTTAGGCCGTTTGGTTTGGATGGGGGGCGGGCCAGAAGGGAAATGTCCGTGACGTGCATGTCGGCCGACTGGATGGTCAAGGTGTTCTCGTAGCGGGCGGTGATGCCGGCCCAATGAGTAAGGTCGGCACCTATCAGGGCGATCTGGTGATGTGCGGCAACTGTGGACCACTCCTGCGCCCGGGTTCCGGCAGCGCTCCAGTTGCGATCCAGGTGACGCGCCACCCGAAGCCTGCCACTCGAAAGGGGCCGGTCGACAGCGTGCCCCGGTGCGGATACCACCTTCATGCACCACCGCCCAGCCGTTCCGCCCGCTCACCAATCAGAATTCGCCGAGCATCGCCCTGCCCCGGGAGTGCCCATGGACACAGCCGTCCTGCCGACCCGTCTGGTCTTCACCGACGTGGACGAGACGCTAATCAACTGCAGAAGCATGTTCGACTTTCTCGACTACTACATGACCGGACGCCACGGCGCGACCGGCACCGCCAGAGCCCGGCAGATACGCGAGTCCCTGCTGGAACAGGGGTCTCGGGGGATACCGCGGGAGGAGACCAACCGGACCTACTTCCAGGCCTGGGCCGGCGAGCAGGCCGAGGACGTGGCGCGATGGGGCGAGCGCTGGTTCGCAGAGCGCTCGGCGAACGGCTCCTTCTATCTGACATCCACTCGCGAGGCCCTGATACGACATCAGGCGGACGGAGCTGCCATCGCGCTGGTCTCTGGGTCACTTCCGGCACTGCTGGACCCGATCGCACGGGATATCCGAGCCGACCACGTGCTGTGCACCCGGCCCGAGGAGTGCGACGGTGAGCTGACCGGGCGGATCCTCGGCGACCCCGTGGTCGGCTCCGGCAAGGCGGCGGCCGTACACTCGACGATCACCCGCTATCCGCACCTCAACCCCGCGGAATGCTACGCCTACGGGGATCACATCTCCGATCTGCCGATGCTGAGCGCCGTCGGGCACCCAGTCGTCGTAGGATCGAATCCCGACCTGCTGGCCCGGCTGCCATCGCGGCACCGGCTGTGAGCACAGCCGTGCGCGGATGCCGATACTCGTGCGGCCCTGCACGTACTGTTCCGGTCCGTTCCCGGTGGGCCGTTCAGAGAGACGCAGTAGAACAGCCCCACGAAATCCCGCGCCGCACCAGAGCTCGGCAATTGCTTGTGTTGCACCTCGGTCCGAGCCTTCCCGGAATCTACGGACTTAAACGATTCCACGCCCGGCAGAAGTGTTGAGCCGGTCCCAGCGGGCTGTTGAGCTGGCGGCCGGCGTCCCCGCGCCCGGCTTCTGCTTTCCCGGATGGCGCCGCAGAGCTGATAGGAGCCTCCGGTAGCAGCCTGTCGCGATCGAGCGCGATGCCCCTTTTGTCATCGCATTGCCGATTGTCTCCAGTTAGTGCACAGTCCTGCTTGATCGGCCTCTTTTGCCGAGTCAAGGCGAATTGGCCGCGGATGGGCGGGCTGCTGGGTTGCTCGCGTACCAAGTTTCTGAATACGGCTGACAGGATCTTGAGTGCCTTGATATGTTCATGGTGTCGATCGTTAGTGGCTGATCGACCTCGACAAAGGAGATGTGGTAATGGTTCAGACCATCGCAAGCACATTCACCGCCGAGCAGGTTGCAGGGGCCGAGAAGGCCGCGCAGACGCTGGAGGCGCTCGTGGCGCGTCTCGGGTTCGACGAGGATTTCGCCACGGCCCTGAAGGAGAAGCCGCGGGAGACCCTCGCCGGCGCCGGGCTCGTCATCGAGAAGGAGTCGATGGAGCTGCTGATGCTCGTCGACTCCGAGCGTTTCGACAAGGCGTGTGAGGAGCTGTTCGACCTGGTCGACTCGGACTTCCTCATCACGATGAGCGTGCCGTCCTGCGGCTGACCCACAAGGCCGGGTCGGTGCGTCTGAGCAATGCCTAGACGCATCGACCCGTTGCTCGACTCTTTGGCTGGGGCGTGCGGGCTGTCCCTCGGTCAGTCCTCGTGCCCCAGCTCATTTCCGGCGAAGAGGTGCCGCATGTCACGCGTGGTGTTAGTGAACCTGGCCAGCCTTCCGATGCCTGGCAACCAGCCGATCTTCCCCATCGGGCTCCGTTGCGTCCAGGACGCCTTGGACCGTGCGGGTCATGTGACACGGCTGGTGGACTTCGTCGAGTCGCCGGCGAGTCTGGACGACCTCGAATGGCTTGACGGCCGTTGGGACGTCATCGGGTTCACCATCAGGAACATCGATCCCATCGACATCACCTGCAACACTCACGTTGACGAATACATCGCTTTCGCGGACCGGGTCCGGACAGAACTCGACCGCCGCGGCCTTGACCCGGTGCTGGTCGGCGGGGGGCCAGGGTTCAGCCTCTTCGGCAGCCTGCTCGTCGACCGGCTGGGGCTCGACGTCGGCGTCATAGGTCCCGGGGAGCAGGCCATCCTGGATGTCGCGAACGACCCCCTGTCCTTCAAGGGGCGCGGGTCAACGGTCCAGGGTCGTCGGCACTGCGGATTCCTCACCGACACCCTGCGGCACCCATCCTCGCTGATGGCGGCGTACACGAACGCCCATCGGGCGATGATCGGCGTGGAGACCCGCCGGAAGACCTGCTACCAGACCTGCGGCTACTGCCCGTACGCCTATATCGACGGCGAGAACGCGGGCGATCTCAAACCAATGGAGATCCTGGCCGAGGAGATCGTGGGGATCCACCGCCAGGGATTCCGGAGGATCTTCTTCACGGACGGGATATTCAACAGCGAGCTACGGTACGCCAAGGAAGTTGTCGGCCTGGTCCGGGAGCTCGCCCTCGACGGGCTCAGCTGGTCGGCCTATTTCACTCCGAAACCCTTTGACGACGAGTTCGGCGAAATGCTTCAGGGGAGCGGCGTCGAAGCCGTGGTGGTTTCCCCGGACAGTCTCGACGACCGGGTGATGAGAAACCTCGGAAAGAGCTTCGACACCCGGCATGTACTGCGTTTCCTGGAACGCAGTCGGAAGAACGATCTGCCGGTGCGGGTGAACGTCGTGTTCGGCGGCCCCGGGGAGACCAGAGAGTCCATCCGGAACAGTGCGGAATTCATCAACGAGAACCTCCGGGACGACGAACTGGTGATGCACGTCGGCTACCGGGTGCTGCCGGCCACCGCGCTCGCCCGCGACCTCGGAATGACCGACGACCAACTGCTCTATCCGGCCTTCTACCCCTTCGATTTCGACGTCTTCAACTGGGTGATCCAGGACTTGGACTCCCGTTTCGTCACGCCACAGCTCATGATGAACCTGATGGCCGGCCGGGCCGCGGCCCGGAAGATGGCCAGGGTGCTGTCTGCGCCAGCGGTCACCCCGCCAACCGGGACCACCTTCCTCGCGCTGGCGGGCCAAGGCGGTGGCAATGGCTGCGACCACTGAGCCGGCCCCGGAGGCGGGCCTGGCGGCCCGACGGCTCCGGACTGGGGACGCCGAAGCGGCCGCGCGGCTCTGCTCGTTCGAGGACGTCGATACGGCAGTCGTCGAACGAGAGCTGGCAGCCCCCGACGACTATTGCTGGATGGGCCTGTTCAGTGCGGACGGCACGTTGGCTGCAGTGCACCGCGGCATGCGCTGGCACCGGCATCTCCTGCTGAAGGGGGTCTTCGTCGACGATGGCCACCGCGGTGTCAGCGCCGCCGTCGGCGCGGCCTTCGCCATCAGAGACTGGGCCCGGCAGGCCGGATACGCCGGGGTCCTCGCCTGGATGGAACGGAACAAGCCGGAGGCCCAGTTGGCCGCCCGACTCCGGATCCGTCCGGTCGGGCCGCTGCTGCACCGGTTCCTGGTTCCGCTCCCAGCCGCGGGTGACACGGCCGGCTCTGACAGGGCCCCCAGCACCGGCTCCGGGCTGCCCCGACCGAACGCCGGCACCTTCACCGTGCCGCTCCCCGGCGAGGGGGCGCCCGCCGTCGGGGAACTGCTCGGCATCAAACAGGACAACCCGGACGGCACCCGGGTCGGCTGGATCCTGGACCGTTCCCGGTTGGTGCTGAGCGGCAACCCCTGCCGTTCGGTCGACGACCTGAAGGTGCTCCGCGAGGCCGCCGCGGAGACGGCCGCCGTGACCGGGGCGACCGCACTCGAAGTCCTCTTCGAGGCGGCTGACATCCTGACCGCACTGTCCCTGGCCAAGGCGGGCGTGAAGCGGCTGAGCCGCTCCCCAGTCAACCTGGGCGTGCTCCACTTCGAGTCCGGCTCCACGGACGGCTCGACTGTCGAACGCCGCGCGGCTCTCGGACGCAGCGGGGCCGCGCGGCCATGACTCGCACACCCGTGACCCGACCGCAAGAGGCGCGCCGGATCTGTCTGACCGAGGCGCCCGCCACGGCCGCCGCGCTGTTCCGGCGGCAAGGGCTCAGCCCACGCGATCTCGAAGCCCTGCTGTCCGCCGCGAACCGCGGGGCCGAGTCGAGCAGAGCGGAGACCGTGGAGTTGTCGGACGCGTGGGGGCGGCCGACGAACATGACCCTGTACGTTCCCCCGCCGCGCACGGACCGTCCGCCGGGCGTGATCGTAGGGCTGCATGGCGTCGGGAGTTCCGGTGCCGAGCTGGACGCCTACCTGCGCCCGTTCGCCGACGCGTGCGGCGCACTGTTGCTTTGCCCGACCGCCCGACAACCGGTCACCAAGCGAAGCAACTTCGACCTGGCCGGCCTCTTCGGCAGCCGGTTCCGCGACGACCGCTGGACGACCGATCCGGGAGACTACCCTGCGCAGGCGCTTCGCTGGGCAAGGGAGCACTTGGCCGTTGACACGGACCGCTGCGCGTTAATGGGCTCCTCGATGGGTGGCATCGCCACCTGGAGCATCGCTATGCGGCGCTGGGACTCTCTCAGCATGGCGACTTCCATCAACGGGGCGCCCTCGATGTGGGAGATGTTCGGACCTGACCAAGCCATGCGCGAGTTGCTGCCCAACCTGGTGAACCTGCCGTTCGCCGTGGTCCACGGAAACCGGGACCAGCAGATCCCACCAATCCTCGACCAGGACGCGGTGACCCAGCTGAGGCGCCGGGGACACCAGGAACTCTCGTTCATCGAGGTGCCCGACGGCGAGCACAAGTTGAGCACCATGCGACTGCTCCCGGGGACCCCGCAGTTCGATGACGTGGTTCGGTGCTACCGCTCCGCACGCCGCACCTCCTGGCCTGGCCGGGTCCGCCACCACGCACGCGAGAGCGAGCACGGGAGGGCGCACTGGGTGGCGGTGGACGGCATCGCAGCCGGGCGGACGGCCTTCGTCGAGGCCCGGGCCGTGGACCGCTCGCGGCTGGACGTCCGAACTGCGGGCTGTTCCCGGGTGCGACTGTTCCTCAGCGACCGGCTGGTGGACCCCGGCCGGCTGGTGGTGACGGTCAACGGGAGCGACCAGGCAGTCGACTTTCGACCGTCCCTGACAGACACGGTCACCACCTTTGCCGAGTCTGACTCGGACACCGGCCGCTTGGCGCACATGGTTGTTGATGTGGAAACACCCGAGATCGACGAGTGAGAAGGCACGTTTTGCTGACCCGTGAAGAGATGCACAGACTGCTGGTGGCACGCGGCCAGGAACAGGAGGAGCTTTTCTCGGAGAGCCGCCGGATTCGGAATGAGCAATTCGGGGCGACTGTCGTCCTACGTGGCGTCATCGAGCTGACCAACGTGTGCCGGGTGAACTGCGACTACTGCCCGATGCGTCGCGACAACGTCCGTGAGAACGATACCTTCTTTCTGACGGCCGACCAGATCGTCTCAATCGCGGAGGTGATCCGGGACAGCGGGATCGACGTCATCCTGTTGCAAGGCGGCGAAACCCCGTCGGTGCTTCCGATCCTGGAGAACGCGATTCCGAGGATCCGCCAGCTGTACGACGACCGGGTCGAAGTGCTCCTGAACGTCGGCAATCTCAAGCGCGCGCAGTACGAACGGCTACACGCGCTCGGCGCCACCAGCTACATCCTCAAGCACGAGACCAGTGATCAGGATCTGCATCTGATGATCCGTCACGAGACCCTGGACAGTCGCCTGCGGCACCTGCGGGACCTTCAGGAGGTTGGCTTCAAGATCGGCACCGGGCTCATCTCCAGTCTGCCGGGACAGAGCCTGGACAGCATCGTCGACGACATCGAGCTGGCGGGTGAGATCGGCGCGGACATGTGCAGCGTGAGCCCGTTCATTCCGGCTCCGAACACACCGATGAGCCTTGAGCCTATTGGCGACAACGAGTTGGCGCTCAACGTGATCGCCCTGCTCCGCCTGAACTTCCCGCACCTGCTGATCCCCTCGGTCAGCGCGCTGGAGCGGGTGGGCGGCGGTGGGCAGTCGCGCGGGCTCGACGCGGGCGCGAACGTCATGACTGTCAACTTCTCCGGTGCCGGCGACCAGAAGCGCTACTTGATCTACGGTAAGGATCGGTTCGTCGTGACACTCGGCCATGTACGGGATCTGGTGGAGTCCTCCGGGCTCGAACTGCGGGGCTCGGTGTTCATCGAGCAGGAGTCGACGAGCACGGGAGTCGCCCGGTGAGCACGCCCGTGTCCGGCGCGCCTGCCGCCGGGGTGAACAGCGGCAGGTTCCTCCGCTTCTGGGCCGCCCAGTCCACTTCCCAGCTCGGCCAGCGGTTCGGCCTCGTCGCGCTGCCCGTCATCGCGATCGAGACCTTGCACGCGGGGACCTCCGAGGTCGGCTATCTGACCGCGGCCCTCACGGTCTGCTACCTCCTGGTCGGTCTCCCCGCGGGCGCGTGGGTCGATCGCAGGCCGAAACGGGCCATGATGATCAGGTCGGCGGTGGTTCGTGCTCTCGTTCTGGCCACCATCCCGGCATTGTGGGCCGCCGATCGGCTCTCCCTCGGGTGGCTGTACGGTGCCGCGATCGTCGTCGGCATCGCCTCGGTCTTCTTCGATGTGGCCTATCAGTCGTACGTGCCGTTCATCGTGCCCGACGAGGCCATCGAACCGGCCAACGCGCGGCTGGAGGCCTCAGCCCAGGTCTCCGCTGCCGGCGGGCCCGCTCTCGCCGGGCTGCTGCTCAAAGTCGTCAGCGCCCCGGTGGTGCTCGTCGTCGACGCGGTCGCATACGTGGTGTGTGCCAGCTTCCTCGCGACCGTCAAGGACTCAGAGCCGCACCACGCGAACGAGAAGGGTGAGCGCTCCCGGCTGGCCCAGGACATCCGCGCCGGCGTCCAGTTCGTCATCGGTAACCCGGTGCTGCGGCGACTGTGCGTCTCGGTCGGGGTGTCGAACTTCTTCGCCACGATCGTCATGACGCTCACCCCTCTGCTCATCCTCACCGAACTGGGCCTCGGGACCACCATGATGGGCGTCGTGCTCGGCGTCGGCACGCTCGGTGGCCTGGTGGCGTCGGCTACCCTGCCCAGGATCCGTGCCCGGCTGAGTGCCGGTACGGTCATGGCGGTCGGGCTGCTGCTGGCCGGCCTCTCCATGGTGGCCTTCCCGATCGCCGGGTCCCTGAAGGGGGCGTCTGCGGCGCTGCCGGTCGCCCTGCTCACCCTGGGCCAATTCGGCATGACCTGGAGCGCGGTGACCTTCAACATCACCCAGGTCAGCGTACGGCAGCGAACCTGCCCCAAGGACATGCTGGCCCGGATGAACGCGTCGATCCGCTTCGTCATCTGGGGCAGTATGCCGCTCGCGGCGATCCTGGCTGGCTGGCTCGGCTCCCACCTGGGGGTCGTGGCGTGCATGTGGATCGGCGTGGTGGGGTCGTTCCTGACGGCCCTTCCCATCATCGGCATGGACAGGCTGATCCAGGAGACGACCCCGTCGGCGTCGGCTCCCCTGCAGAATGTCTGAGGCGCGCCGGCAGCTGGCCGGGGCGGTCCTGGCCGCCGGTGGACGGCTCGACGGGTCCGGCCCGGAGGCCACCGCGGCCCGCATCGACCGGTGCGCGCGGTGGTACCGGCGCGCCGGAGTGGGCGACGGCGACCTAGTCCTGCTGACCGGCCTCTCGCCGGACGGCCTGCTGGCCGCCGTGGTCGCGTGCTGGAGCATCGGAGCGGCCGCCTGGGTCACCCCCCGCGCACCGGAGGGGGTGCGGACCTGCGCCGCGACCTTCGTCGCGACCGCGGAAGGGACCGTCCAACCCACGGCGCCCCGGCGGGACGAGCCGACCGGGCCGGTACCCGAGGCCCTAGCGCTGGTGCACGAGACCTCCGGCTCCACCGGCGAACCCAAGCTCGCCCGCCGCAGCGTCGACAGCCTCCTGGCGGAGCACGTCGGCTACCGCGAGGGGCTTCGGCTGGACGCCACGGACACGGTCCGCGTTCCAGTACCGGTGGCCCACTCGTTCGGCTCCGGGGTCGCCATCGGTGCGCTGCTGTCGGGCTGCCGGCTCGATATCCGTCCCTTCTCCACACCGGCCAGCGTCGCCGCGGACCTGGACCGCGGGTCGGCCACCAAGCTGGCCGTGACCCCTGCCCTGCTGGGCCTACTCACCCGCACCGGACGGCGCGGCGACAACCGTCCGCGGGCGATCCTGGCCGGCGCGGGGCTGGTCCCGGACGGCTTGGACGCGGCGTGCGTGGCCCGGTTCGGAGTCCCAGTCACCAGGGGCTACGGATCGAGCGAGACCGGTGGGATCCTCATCGGTCCGCAGGGCCTTGGCCGGCCGATCCCCTCCGTCGAGATCGTCCAGCCCGAGGTCGGGGCGTGCGGCGAGCTGGTGGTCCGGACCGGGACCCCTGTGCTCGGCCATGCCGACGAGCCCGTCCGGACCTCGCTGCGGTGGGACACCGGTGACATCGTCGAACGCGACGCCTCGGGCCAGGTCCGGTTCGTCGAACGCAAACCCGGGGCCTTGCGGGCCAACGGGAAGTTCCTCGACACCGGCCCCGTCAGAGCGGCGCTGGGCGCGGTTGAAGGCGTGGACGAGGTGGCCTTCGTGGTGCTCCCACGGGCTGGCCGTACCGAGTTCGAGGACGTCTTCGCCGTGGTGGCCGGATCCCGGGTCGACCGGAAGTCGGCCGAGCGGGCGTTGCACTCCACCACCACTGACGACTTCGCGCCACGTCTTCGAATCGTCGACGAGCTGCCGCGGACCGGCCTCGGGAAGCTCGACCGGACGGCACTCACGGAAGGGATCACGGGGGATGGATGACATGGCGGTACGGCCGGCTGGCGCCCCCGAATCGGACAGCGGGTGGACGGTTCCGCCGGCAGCCGAGGACTGGGTGGGCGTGGTGATCGGCGCGGTCCTCACGGCCGCCGGGAACGCCGGGGCGGACGAGGCCTCCCTGGCGTCGCTCCGGGCCCGACTCGGTGCCCGCGGCGACGCGCTGGAGACCTCGTCCGCAGAACTCGGGATCGACTCGCTGACCTGGCTGGAGGTGATGACCTTGCTTGAGGAGGAACACGACACGCTCTTCCCCGACGAGGTCGTCACGAGCCAGGCGTCGCACACGGTGCTCGGCCTGGCCAACGCGCTGGCGGACTGCCGACGTAGTCAGGGCTGAGGCCGGACGGAAGACGCAGTACCCACGATCCAAGAAGCGGAACACGTCCAAGAGAGAGGTGTGCATTCATGAAACTCGCAGCCAGTGGCGAGCGGTTCCGGGTGATCGACGATTTCCTGCCCGAGGGTGACCTCGAAGAGATCCGGGCATTGGCGCGGCGGCGGCAGTTCCACGAGGTCGCCAGCGTCGTCAACGCGGAGGCGGACGGGCTGGCCCACCGGTCCCGGGGCGCGCTGCTCCGCCAGGACGCGGTGCTGCTGTCCGAGGACACCGAGGTCGTAGGCATGCCGAACGCCTACGACGCGGTCCTCCAGGAGCTCCACTCGCGCCGCGACATGTTCGGGGTGGCCGGGGAGGACTGGACGGTCGTCGGGTTCAGCTTCTGGCAGTACCCCGCAGGGAGCCGGCTCGGCTGGCACAACGACGTCGACGCGCGGGGAGAATTCGTCTTCTTCCTGCACGAGGAGTGGAACGCCTCCTGGGCCGGTGACCTCACCCTTCTGGACGCCGATCCGGAGACCGTCGAGATCGACACCACAGGCATGTCCCCGCTGGAGGCCGTCGAGGCAAAGGCCGGCGCAGCGTCGCACGCGCTGACCTCCATCGTGCCCAAGCCGAACCGGCTGGTCCTGATCAAGGAGGGCACCATCCACTGCATCCAGCGGGTGGACCGGACCGCAGGGGAGAACGTCCGGCAGACGATGACCGGCTTCGTCGGAATCAACCCGCCCGAGAAGCAGCAGCAGGCCGACAACAGCAACCTCGAGCGGTTGGTGTCCGTGCTCGGCCTGGACTGAAGCCCTCCCCAGGGCTCGTTCCAGGAACATGCTCGGCGCCGTCACACTCTGTCAGGATTGGAAAACCAAGGCTATGGACAAACCGTGGATCACTGAAGGGCCCCGGGAGTTCGAGCGCTGGCTTGCGCTCGGGCAGGTCGATCCGAGACAGGTCGAGCGGATCCGTGAAGGGCTGGAGATCACCGCCCAGGAGCGGATAAGCGAGGTCGGGGGGGACCAGTCACCGGAGGTCTTCTTCCCCGGCCTCACCGCCCGGCCGTGGTGGAGCCGCGACGACTTCCCATGGATCGACGACCTCGAGGCCGCTGCGCCAGTGATCCGCGGAGAGTTCCAGGCCTTCGACCAGGACGTGGACCACACCGCGCCAGCTCCGACAGGACTCGCGGAGGACGGCAAGTGGCGGGCGCTTTACCTGGCCTGCATCGGCAGGCCGTACGCCAGGAACCTCCCGGCGTTCACGCAGACGCTTAAGACCCTGTCCGCGATCCCGGGTGGGACCAACAGCGGGATGACCTATTTCTCCACCGTCCTGGGCGGCACGCACATCGCACCGCACTCCGGGTTCACCAATGCCCACCTCCGGTGCCACCTGTCGCTGATCAACACGGAGGGTTCCCGCATCCGTGTGGCCAACGAGGAACGGAGCTGGGATGAGGGCAAGGCCCTCGTCTTCGATGACTCCTACGAACACGAGGTGTGGAACCAGGGGAGCGATCGCCGGACGGTACTGCTTCTCGACTTCTGGCATCCCGACCTCACGGCACCCGAGATTACGGCGCTGACGCACATGATGGACATCTGGCGACGCATGTACTCACGGCATTTCTGGGCCCACCAGGTGGCTGCCTGATGCCGGATCCGCTTCCCTTGCTGTCTTCCCCATGGAGTGATTTCTGACATGACGCTCGAAATCTGGTCCGAGACCGAGGAGTTCCTGTGCGGACTGCTGTGTCCGCCCGACGCTGATCTGGAGCGGGCGGTGCGTGTCAGCGATGAGGCGAACCTAGCGCCGATCAACGTGTCGGCGCTTCAGGGCCAGCAGATCAGTCTGCTCGCCAGAATCACCGGAGCCCGCCGGATCCTCGAGGTAGGAAGCCTGGGAGGGTATAGCGCCCTGTGGCTGGCAAAGGCCCTGCCGCCAGGCGGACGGATGGTGACCATCGAGAACAATCCGGTACACGCCGCGGTGGCCATAGGGAACATCAGGGCGGCCGGCCTCGCCGACCGCGTCGAGGTCCGCATCGGAAACGCGGCCGACCAACTCACGCTGCTTGTCGAGGAGAAAGCGGCACCATTCGACTTCTTCTTCATCGATGCCGACCAGCACAACAACCTGGTCTATTTCGAGAGTTGCCTTCGGCTCGGTCGTTCGGGCAGCGTCATTGTCATCGACAACGCGGTGAGGTCCGGCGAGGTCTGCAACGTCGAGAATCCGAACGAAGCCGTCCGCGCCACGCAACAGGTGCTGGAACTGGTTGGCAGCGCCGAGCACGTCGATGGAGTGGTCTTTCAGACGGTCGGCAAACGAGGGCACGACGGCATGCTCGTCGCACGAATCCGCTGACACTCGGCCCCGGCGGGGCGCCCTGGCTGTTCAGTCAGAGCCTTCCGTCGGGGCCGTCAGATCGTCGAGCCCGGTTGGTCCCAGCCGAAAAGGACAGATATGTCACGTAGTCAGCAATAGCGAATGGCGACAGGCATCGTTGACCTACGTGCGAGATGTCAACGAGCCCGGGCGCCCCGGCCGCATTGTGGTCTCCGCCGACATGCTCGACGCCCTCGCCCCTGCCAAACACCAGACGCTGCTTGCCCACGAGCCCGCCCACCTCACCCACCACCACTACCTGTTCGTCGTCCTCGCCCAACTCGCCGCCGCCAACCCTCTGCTGCGCCCGCTGGCCACGACCGTCACATTCACCGTCGAACGCAGGGCCGACGGGAGCGCCGCCACCATCATCGGCGACCGCGGACAGGTCGCCCGCACCATCTGCAAGGCCACCTCACCGCCCGCCGCACCCGCGCCCGCAGCTGGATCCCGGCCGCCGCACTCGGCATCCTCGCCCGATTCGGCGACCTGGGGCGCGCTCACTCCAGCGGCCTCGACCCAGTACCACGCCGGGTCACCTCCCTGCTCACCCCCGCCCCGCGCCGCCACATGCGGTCCATCGCCGCGCTCGCGACTCTTGCAGTGGAGACCGCACTGTGCGCGGCCGAACCCGCGCACGACCTGGAAGCGCTCCTCGAGCTGACCAAGAACGCCGCCACGGGCAGCTGCCGGGCCCCGAAACGAGGAGGCCGGGCCGCCCACTCCGCTGCCCGAAACCTTCCATCCGGTGATCTCTCGATCACACCGGTCTCCGCGATGCCCCGCACCGCCGGTCCTACGGATCCGCCGGGGCGCCCGCCGAGGTCCACGGGGCGGGGCAGAAGGTGCCCTCGGCGGGTTTTCTCGGGATCCGCGCCGAATGGGAGCTCGCCAGCCCCGACCAGCGGAACCGGCTGCTGCGGACGGTGGTGAAGCAGGTGCTGGTCCGGCGGGGGCGCGGAACCCCGTCGGCGGACAAGTACGAGATCGTTCCCGCGCGGGCGGCGTAGGCGATCGAGCAACCTGACGGGCGGCAACGCGGTGCGGCGGAGGCGCCAGGCGATCGCGCGACCTCATCCGCCCTGCCCTTGCCGACCGTGCTTGACACCGATCACCGGCGGCGTAGCATCTGCTCCGGCTCGTCATGCATTCGCCGGCGCCACGAAGCTCGCACCGAACATGGCCACCACGTGCTGGGCGCCGAGTCCTGCCGTCCGGGGCCAGGAGAGTCGTTCGTCGGGGCGGACGACCGCTCCCGGTGCGGGCGTACGCCCGTCACCGTGCAGCTTCCAGCGCACGCCGAGATCCATGTGGGGGTTCGCTTTCTCTGTACTTCCGGGGGACTGTCCGCACCATTCTCCTGGTCACCGGGCCTCCCGCCGGTCACCGCCCCCGCGCCTGACCTGCGCGCCCTCGTCCATGGAGCAGACCCAGGAGCCGGCGGCCGGCCACCCGTGCGCCCGTCAGGGCAGGCGCTCGTCCGACCGGGGCGTCCGGCCGGATCCGTCCGGGAGCAGCTCGGCGGCGCGGTCGGCGACCTCCTGGTGCAGGGCGTCGCGCACGGCCCGGACGGCGGGCTGGGTCACCGCCTCGCGCCGCACGGCCAGCGTGATCGGCAGTCGGATGTCGACCTCGTCCACCAGCAGCCGCCGCAGCCGGGCCCGATCGGCGAGGAAGGCCGGCAGCACACCGATGCCGGCCCCCAGGCGGGTGGCTTCGAGCTGGGCGAAGACGTTCGTGGAGGAGAACGCGGGTGTGACGCCCGGCAGATGGCGTTCGATGTCGAGGTCGCCGACCTGGAGCATCGACTCGATGTAGAAGACCAGCGGATGCTCCCGCAGGTCGGCGACCGTGGCGGGGGCCCCGCAGCGTGCGAGGTACTCGTCGCTGGCGTACAACCCCAGCGCGTAGTCGGTGAGGTGCTCGGTCACCAGCCGGCTCCGCGGCGGCCTGCCGATCGTCAGGGCGAGCTCGAAGCCGGCCGGGCGCAGGTTCAACTGACGGGTCGCCGTGATGAGTTCGGCATGCAGTCGGGGGTGGCGCCGGCGCACCCGGGCCAGGGCCGGGGTGGCGAAGACGGTGCCGAAGCCGTCCGGAGCGCTCACCCGGACGGTGCCGTGGAGTGACGGCGCGTCCTGGCCGGACACCGCGTCGACGACGCGGACGAGGGCGTCCTCGATCGCGCGGGCGCTCTCGGAGACGGCCTTTCCGACGTCCGTCAGGACCCAGCCCTCCGCGTCACGCTCCATCAGCCGCACTCCGAGCCTCTTCTCCAGCGCGGCGATGCGGCGCGACACGGTGGTGTGGTCCACGCCCAGCGCGTCGGCCGCGGTCACCAGAAGCCCCGTACGGGCGACCGCGAGCAGGTAGCGCAGATCGTCCGCACGGAGTGTCCGCGGATCCAGGCTGCCGCGGTCCGCCCGCAGAAGCGGGGCCTGGGCCTGGGCCTGGGCCTGGGCCTGGGCCTGGGCCGGATCGTCGCCGACCGGGCGGGAACGGGAACGCACCCGATCAGCGTATCTGCATTTCCGCACACCCCGTCTGCACGATTGGCGCTTGAACGCACAGCCTCGCGGGCGCCACAGTCGAACCGCCCGGGCCGGACGCACCCGGCCGCCGTTCCTCCCACCGTCGAGGGGTCCTCCATGGTCGCCAGCCTGTCCCTGCCCCGGATCATGCGCGTCGGCCGCGGCGCCGCCGAGGAGTTGGGCAGCGTCATCGCGGGGCTCGGACTGAGCCGCCCGCTCCTCGTCACGGACGCGTTCCTGGTCGGGAGCGGCGCCGCGGAACGCCTGGCGGCGACGCTGCGCCGGGCCGGGCTGCACCCGCGGCTGTTCTCCGACACCGTGCCCGACCCGACGACCGACTCGCTGGCCCCGGGCCTGGAGGCGCTGCACGACCACGGGGCGGACTCGGTCATCGGGTTCGGCGGCGGCAGCCCGATGGACAGCGCCAAGGCCCTCGCCCTGCTGGGCGTGCAGGGCGGTCACATGCGCGACTACAAGGCGCCGCGCGTCAACCTCGGGCCGGCCCTCCCGGTGATCGCCGTCCCCACCACCGCCGGCAGCGGATCGGAGGCGACCCAGTTCACCGTCATCACCGACAGCGGCACGGACGAGAAGATGCTCTGCCTGGGCCCGGCGTTCCTGCCGCTCGCCGCCGTGGTCGACGTGGAACTGACCCTGTCGATGCCGCCCCGGCTGACCGCCGACACCGGCATCGACGCGCTCACCCACGCCGTCGAGGCGTACGTGAGCCGCAAGGCCAACCCCTTCTCCGACGGCCTCGCCCTCACCGCGATCGGCACCATCGGCCGGCACCTGCGCCCCGCCTACGCGGACGGCTCGGACACCCGGGCCCGCGAGGCCATGATGCTCGCCGCGACCCAGGCCGGCATCGCCTTCTCGAACTCCAGCGTCGCCCTGGTGCACGGCATGAGCCGCCCGATCGGCGCCCACTTCCACGTCGCCCACGGCCTGTCGAACGCGATGCTCCTCCCCGCGGTGACCGCCTTCTCCGTGCACGCGGCGCCCGGCCGGTACGCCGACTGCGCCCGCGCCCTGGGAGCCGCGACCGCCGCGGACTCCGACGACGCGGCCGCCGACCGGCTCGTCGACGCACTCCGCGTCCTCTGCCACGACCTGGACGTGCCCACGCCCCGCAGCTACGGCATCGACCGGAAGGAATGGACCCGACTGGCGCCCCTGATGGCCGAGCAGGCCCTGGCGTCCGGCTCCCCCGCCAACAACCCCGTCGTGCCCACCACCGACCAGATCCAGGACCTCTACGCCCGGGTCTACGCCTGATCCCCCGCCGCCTGGCCCGACCTACCGACCGCCCCGACCGGCCCGCATGGTCCTGCCGACCGGCCCGGCCGGGAGGGGGCCGTGCGATCGTGGGCGGCGTGAACGAACCGGTGGAGCGCGTGGACGACCAGGACCAGGTGCTGGGGGTGGTGGACCGCGGTGAGGCCATCCGTCGGGGCTGGCTGCACCGCATCGCGACGACGGTGTGCCGTGACCGGCAGGGGCGCGTACTGGTCTACCGGCGGCCCGGCAACCTGTCCCGGTTCCCCGGCCACCACGAGGTGATGTTCGGCGGAGCCGTGAACGTGGGCGAGTCCTATGAGCAGGCGGCGGCCCGGGAGCTGACCGAGGAGCTGGGCATTCACGTACCGGTGCGCTTCCTGTTCAAGTTCCTCTGCCGGGGGGCGATCAGCCCGTACTGGCTCGGCGTGCACGAGGCCGTGGTCACGGACGAGGTGACGCCTGATCCGGGAGAGGTCGCCTGGCACGGCTGGCTGACGGAGGCGGAGCTGCAGGAGGCCGTGCGGCAGTGGCTCTTCATCCCGGACGGGCAGGAGGCGTTCGGCCGCTATCTCCTCGCCACCGACCCACCGACCCACAGACCCACAGACCCGCCGACCGGCCGTGCACCGACCGGACGTCCACCCACGGATTGACAGCGTTCGACGGGGTGAACCATAATCCCGTGATCGATCACGTGAGCGGTCACGGGACGGGGGGATCTCCTTGGGTGGGGTTGCGGCGGACCCGTTGCGCGGCCCAGTGCGCGGACCGTTGCGCGGACCGTTGCGCGGCCTGATCCGCGAACGCCTGCGGCTGTTACGGCTGCTCGGCCTCGCCCGGCGCCGGGACCGGATCGGACTCGTCTGCGCGGCCGGCCTGTTGGTCCTGGCCGCCCCGCTGACCGCGATGACGGCCGGCCGACTGGTCGGGGCCGTCGCACGGACCGGGGACCGGACGGGCTCGGCGGGCTCGACGGAGGCGTTCCTCGCACTCGGCGGCCTCCTCGGCACGATGCTGCTGTTCCAGGCCTCCTCGACGGTCCAGCAGATCTTCGAGCACCGGGTGGCCTGGGCCATCGACGGCGGCGTGCGCCGAAGGGTCCGCGAACTGGCGGTCGCCCCACGGGAGATCAGCCACCTGTCGGAACCCGGCTTCACGGCCGACGCCGCCCGGGCGACCGATCTGGGGTTCACCTGGCGCACCCGGTCCGCCGGAACGGCCACCACCGGGCAGGTGCACCTCCTCGCCCGGCTCGTCGGCACCGGCGCGGCGACGGCCGTCCTGGCGTGGCACCTGCCCCTGCTCGCCCCTCCCCTGCTGGTGGTGACCATGCTCAACCGGGCCGTGGTCAGGAAGCAGTGGGTGCACCTCGTGGCGGTCGAGGACGCCGCGATCGCCGGTGAACGGAAGACCGAGTACTGGTCCGAGGTGGCGGCCGGTCCGATGGCGGGCAAGGAGGTCCGGCTGTTCGGACTGGCCGGCTGGATCGTCGATCGCCGCCGGAGCGAGCACCACGCGTGGATGTCGGTCCGCTGGGCCGCCCGGCGCGCCGTCGTCCGGCGGCAGACGGCGCCCGTCGTCCTGGCCGCGCTCTCCGCGGCGGGCGCGCTCGTCGTGCCGGGCGCCGCCGCCGCCGAAGGCCTGCTGGACGCCGGCGAGCTGGCGACGTGCCTGGTCGCGGCCATGACGGTCTGGGGCATGGGCGTGCTGCTCGGCCAGGACCTGGACCTCGCCCACGGCCTCGGCGCCGTCCGGGCCCTGGACCGGCTGGAGCACACGAGCCCGGAGCCCCGTCAGGAGCCGGGGCGCGCGGCCGGGCCGGCCGAGGGCCCGGTCCGCTTCGAGGCGGTCTCCTTCGGCTACCCGGGAGCGTCCCGGAAGATCCTCGACGGCCTGGACCTGGAGATCCGGCCGGGCGAGGTGCTGGCCGTCGTCGGGGCCAACGGCGAGGGCAAGACCACCCTGATCAAGCTCCTGGCCGGCCTGCACACCCCGACCCGCGGCCGGATCACCGTGGCCGGCACCGATCTGACGGAGCTGGACGTCGAGGACTGGCGCCGCCGGCTCGCCGTGGTCTTCCAGGACTTCCTGCGGTACCCGGCCTCGCTGCGCGACAACGTCGCGCTGGCCGCGCCCGAGCGGCCCGCCGACGACGCGGCCGTCCTGCGCGCACTCGACCGCGCCGGCGCGGGACCACTGGTGCAGGCCCTCCCGGACGGGCTCGACACCGTGCTGTGGCGCGGCGGGGAGGCCGGCCGGGACCTCTCCGGCGGCCAGTGGCAGAGCGTCGTCATCGCCCGCGCGCTGTACGGAGTGGCGCACGGCCGCCGCCTGGTCGTCTTCGACGAGCCGACCGCCAATCTCGACGTCCGGGCCGAGACGGAGTTCTTCCAACGGGTCGCCACGACCATCGGGGACGCCTCCGCCGTGCTGATCTCGCACCGGCTCTCCACGCTCCGGCATGCCGACCGGATCGTCGTCCTGCGCGACGGCCGGATCGTCGAGTCCGGCCGCCACACCGACCTCCTGGACCGCGACGGCGTCTACGCCGCCCTCTTCCGGCTCCAGGCGGAGCACTTCGACACCGGGGCGGCCGCGTCATGACGAAGCGATGGCACACCGCGCGGCACCTGTTCGCGCTCGGGCTGCGCGCCGACCGCGGCGGGGTGGCCCTGGTGGCCCTGCTGATCCTGGCGGCCTCGGCCTCGCTGGCCGGGACGGCGGCGGCGCAGCGCTGGATCGTGCAGGGCGCCGGCCGCGGTTCGACCTCCGCCGTCCTGGCGGCCGCCGCGCTCGGCGTCGCGGTCATGACCGCGCAGAGCGCGCTCACCAGGCTGCGCCAGCTCCGCTGCGCGGATCTGGGCGAGCTCGTCGCCCGCGACCTCGACCAGGAGGTGCTGGCCGCGGCGGCGAACGTGCCGACCATCGCGCACCTCGAACACCCGGAGTACGCGAACCGGTTGACGCGGCTGCGGCAGGGCACCCGGGACATGGCGGAGACCTGCTGGTTCGCCGCCGAGACGGCCGGGGCGGTGCTGGGTCTGGCGCTCGGCGTGTGGCTGCTGGCCCAGGTCGATCCGTTCCTCCCCGCGGTGATGCTCGCGGCCGCGCCGATGCTCTACTGCACCTCCCGGGCCCGGCGGCTGGTCCGGGAGGCGCGGGAGGCCTCGGCCCCGGCGGCCCGGCTGGAGCGGGAGCTGCACGAGCTCTGCACCCGGCCGGCGCCCGCGAACGACGTCCGGGTCGCCGGCAGCGCGGCGGAGCTCGACCGGCGCGCCGCGGACCTCTGGGCGGGGGCCGGGCAGGCCGAGTCCCGGGCCAGGATCCGCGGCCTGCGGTGGGAACTGACCGGCTGGGTCTGCTTCTTCGCGGCGATGGCGGCCGCCTTCACCGTCCTGGTCCGCCTCCGCGAGGAGGGCCGGGCCACGCCCGCGGACATCGTCATGCTGATCTCGCTGATGGGCCAGCTCACCCAGCAGGTGGCGATCGCCGTGTACGGCGCCGGGCGGCTCACCGAGAGCGCCCGCACGATCGACCACTACGTCTGGTTCACCGAGTACGCGGCCCGGGCGCGCCGGGGCTCCGCGGCGGCGCCGGCCCGGCTGACCCGGGGCATCGAGCTCCAGGGCGTCACCTTCGGCTACCCCCGGTCCGACCGCCCGGTCCTGGACGGTGTCGACCTGCGGCTGGCCCCCGGCACGGTGGTGGGTCTGGTCGGCCTCAACGGCGCCGGGAAGACCAGTCTGGTCAAGCTGCTGACCGGGCTCGCCGAACCGACGTCCGGCCGGATCCTGGTCGACGGGACCCCGCTGCCGGAGCTGGCCCCCGCGCAGTGGGCCGCGCGGTGCACGGCGGTGTTCCAGGACTTCACCCGGTTCCAGACCCCGGTCCGGGAGGCCGTCGGGCTCGGCGACCTGCCCCTGATCGACGATCCGCCCGCGGTCCGCGCCGCGATCGACCGGGCCGGCGCCACGGCGCTCGTCGCCAGGCTCGCCGACGGTCTGGAGACGCAGTTGGGCCCGGTGTTCGAGGGCGTCGAGCTGTCCGGGGGCGAGGGGCAGAAACTCGCCGTGGCCCGGGGCCTGATGCGGCGCGATCCGCTGCTGTTCGTGCTGGACGAGCCGACCGCCGCGATCGATCCGGCGGCCGAGCACGAGCTGTTCCAGCGGTTCGCCCACCAGGTACGGGAAATGGTCGCGGAACGCGGCGGAATAGCAATTCTCATTTCGCACAGGTTCTCCACCGTCCGCATGACCGACCGGATAGTCGTGCTCGACGGCGGCAGCATTGTCGAGGAGGGCTCCCATGACGAACTCATGAACGCGTCGGGCCGTTATGCCGAGCTCTACCGGCGACAGGCGAACGCGTACGTCACCTGACATGCACTCAAGAACCAATGTCCACAGCCGATCTGTCGATCCGTCAGCACAGCGGAAATCGTGACGTCGGACACCGGCCATGCGGTAGCCTGTGCGCAGGAATTCCGGGAATTCGACCCGACCGGTCGGCCCGGGTCACCCGGAAATGCCCGGCCGGGTAGTTCCGGCACCGACAACTGCACAGTTCCACAGGCGTCGATCCGGCCATCACCGGGGAGCCTCCGGAAGAAACGGGCCGCGCCGGCCCGGAGTAGAACCGGACGGGTGCGGCCCGTCACAGCCGCCTACGAGAGGTCGCCCATCCGTGGGCGGCAAGCGGGGTGGTACCGCGGCGTCCCGGACCGGGCCGTCGTCCCCGTGTCAGCAAGGTTCGATCCCGCTGCACGAGGAGCAACACCATGGACGACCGTCCCGGTACCGCCTACCCCGCCGTCCCGGCCCATCCCTCCTTCCCCGCGCTCGAACGCGAGGTGCTCGACTTCTGGGCGGCCGACAACACGTTCACGGCCTCGGTCGAGGCCCGCCCGGCCGGCGAGAACGGGAGCAACGAGTACGTCGTCTACGACGGCCCCCCGTTCGCCAACGGCCTGCCGCACTACGGCCATCTGCTGACCGGGTACGTCAAGGACGCGGTGCCGCGCTACCGGACGATGCGCGGCAAGCGCGTCGAGCGCCGGTTCGGCTGGGACACGCACGGACTGCCCGCGGAGGTCGAGGCGGAGCGCCGGCTCGGCATCAAGCACAAGTCCGAGATCGACACGATGGGCGTCGCGGCCTTCAACGAGGCCTGTCGCTCCTCGGTGCTGCGGTACACGGCGGAGTGGCGCGACTACGTGACCCGCCAGGCCCGCTGGGTCGACTTCGACCACGGCTACAAGACCCTCGACCTCTCCTACATGGAGTCGGTCATGTGGGCGTTCAAGCAGCTCTGGGAGAAGGACCTGGTCTACTCCGGCTTCCGGGTGCTCTGGTACTGCTGGCGCTGCGAGACGCCCCTGTCGGCCACCGAGACCAAGATGGACGACGTCTACCTGGACCGGCAGGACCCGGCCGTCACGGTCGGGCTCCGGCTCTCCGTGCCCGCCGACGCCCCCGACGCCCCCGACGCCCCCGGCGCGCCGGGCAGCGGGCTCGACGGGGCCTACGCGCTGATCTGGACGACCACCCCGTGGACGCTGCCCTCGAACCTGGCCGTCGCCGTCCACCCCGACATCGACTACGTCCTGGTGGAGACCGACGCCGGGCACGGCGCGCGGCGCTACGTCCTCGCCGAGGCCCGGGTCCCGCACTACGCCCGCGAGTTGGGCGAGGAGCCGACCGTCCTGCGCCGGCTGAAGGGCACCGAGCTGCTGGGGCTCTCCTACACCCCGCCGTTCGACTTCCTGACCGGCCGGGAGAACGCCCACCGGGTGCTGGCCGCCGACTACGTGACCGTCGAGGACGGCACCGGGCTGGTGCACCTCGCACCGGCCTTCGGCGAGGAGGACAAGGCCGTCACCGACGCGGCCGGCATCGAGGTCGTGATCCCGGTCGACACCCGCGGCGAGTTCACCGCCGACGTGCCGCCGTACGCCGGCCTGCAGATCTTCGACGCCAACAGGCCCATCATCCGGGACCTCCGGGACGGCGCCCCGCACGCCTCCGGTCTGCTGCTGCGCCACGAGACCCACGACCACCCGTACCCGCACTGCTGGCGCTGCGCCAACCCCCTGATGCAGCGCGCCGTCGACTCCTGGTTCGTCCGGGTGACCACCGTCCGCGACCGGATGGTGGAGCTCAACCAGCAGATCGACTGGGTGCCTTCGAGCCTGCGCGACGGCCAGTTCGGCAAGTGGCTGGAGGGCGCGCGGGACTGGAACATCTCCCGCAACCGGTACTGGGGATCGCCGATCCCGGTCTGGGTCTCCGACGACCCGCGGTACCCGCGGACCGACGTCTACGGCTCGCTGGACGAGCTGGAGCGCGACTTCGGCGTGCGCCCCACCGACCTGCACCGGCCGCACATCGACGAGTTGACCCGGCCCAACCCGGACGACCCCACGGGGCGGTCGACGATGCGCCGGGTCCCCGAGGTGCTGGACTGCTGGTTCGAGTCGGGGGCGATGCCCTTCGCCCAGGTGCACTACCCGTTCGAGAACACCGAGTGGTTCGAGGACCACTTCCCCGGTGACTTCATCGTCGAGTACAACGGGCAGACCCGCGGCTGGTTCTACACCCTGCACGTGCTGGCGACGGCCCTGTTCGACCGGCCGGCGTTCTCCTCCGCGCTCGCCCACGGCATCGTGCTGGGCGACGACGGCCAGAAGATGTCGAAGTCCCGGCGCAACTACCCGGACGTCAACGAGGTGTTCGACCGCGACGGCTCCGACGCGATGCGCTGGTTCCTCTTCGTCTCGCCGATCCTGCGCGGCGGAAACCTCGTCGTCACCGACCAGGGGATCCGGGAGGGCGTGCGCCAGGCGATCCTGCCGCTGTGGAACACCTGGTCCTTCCTCTCCCTCTACGCCGGGGCGGCGGGCCGCAGCGGCGTGCGGCGCACCGACAGCCCCGACGTGCTGGACCGGTACGTGCTGGCACGGACGGCCTCGCTCGTCGACGACGTCACCGCCGCGATGGACGCGCTCGACCTCGCCGGCGCCTGCGAGCGGATCCGCGACCACGCCGAGGTGCTGACCAACTGGTACGTCCGGCGCTCCCGGAAGCGGTTCTGGGACGGCGACGCGGACGCCGTCGACACCCTGCACACCGTGCTGGAGGTCACCGCCCGGGTGGCCGCCCCGGTCCTGCCGCTCACCACCGAACAGCTCTGGCGGGGGCTCACCGGCGGCCGCTCGGTGCACCTCACGGACTGGCCCGCCGCCGACGAACTGCCGCACGACCCCGAGCTGGTCGCGGCGATGGACCGGGTGCGGCAGGCCGCGTCCGCCGCGCTGTCGCTGCGCAAGGCCCGCGGCCTGCGGGTGCGCCTGCCGCTGGCCCGGCTGACCGTCGCGGCCGCCGACGCCGCCCGGCTGGAGCCGTTCGCCGACATCCTGCGCGACGAGATCAACGTGAAGGAGGTCCTGTTCACCACCGACGTCGACACCCACGGCCGGTTCGAACTGGCGGTCAACGCCTCGGCCTGCGGACCCCGGCTCGGCCGGGACACCCAGAAGGTGATCCGCGCGGTCAAGGCGGGCGAGTGGAGCCAGGACGGCGAGGGCCGGGTGACCGCGGCCGGGATCGAGCTGCTGCCGGGCGAGTTCACCGAGCGCCTGGTCGCCTCCGACCCGGACGAGAGCGCCGCGCTGCCGAACAGCACCGGGCTGGTCGTGCTGGACACCTCGGTGACGCCGGAGCTCGCGGCCGAGGGCCTCGCCAAGGACGTCGTCCGGCTGGTGCAGCAGGCCCGCCGTGACGCCGGCCTCGACGTGTCCGAGCGGATCGCGCTCACCCTGGACGCCTCGGACGGCGTGCTGGCGGCGGTGCGGGCCCACGAGGCGTTCCTGGCCGCGGAGGTGCTGGCCACCTCCGTCGCCTACGCCGAGGCCCCGGAGCCGACGCTCGTCGGCGCGGTGGCGGACGGCGGCCAGGTGAAGGTCCGCCTGCACCGGAGCTGACGGCGGGGCGGCCCGGGGGGCCCCAACTCCCCCCGGGCCGCCGGTCGGTCGAGCCCTACCGGACCGGCACAGGCCTACCGGGCCGACACAGGCCTACCGGGCCGACACAGGCCTACCGAGCCGGCCCGGGCCGGAGCCCGTCCGGCAGCCGGATCGCCCCGGGCTCCCGGAAGGCCGTCCCGGGAGCCGCGTAGGCGCAGGCGAGGTGCAGGGTCGGCTCCCCCACCGGAACCACCTCGTGGAACCAGCCCGGCGGGACGTACAGCACGTCGCCCGCCGTCAGGTCGCCCTCCCAGAACAGCCCGGCCCGCACCTCGCGCAGCCCCTCGTGATCGCCCGAGCCCTCGCCGCGCGCGGCCGCCTGGAGGCCCTCCTTGTAGGCCGACGACTCCGGCCCCCGCACCGCAGGGCGGGTCGGCCGGTAGATCCGCCAGTGCTTGCGCCCTTCGAGCTGCAGCACCAGGTTGTCGGTGTAGTCGTAGTGGAGCGCCAGGCCCTTGTTGTCGCTCCAGGCCGCGTAGGCGTTGATGTAGACGGCCCCGCCGACGCTCGACAGCTCGGCCGCGAGGGCGGCCAGCGGCGGGTGGACCTCTTCGAGGGCCTCGACCCGCAGCGTCGCCCCCGGCAGCCGCGGGCCGAGGTCGGCCGGCGCCGTCGCACGCGGCGCGCGCCAGATCGACTCGCCGTTCGTCAGCACGCAGACCCGGCTGAGGCCCGCTCCGGGCAGGCCCAGCGCCTCGCGGATGGCCTCGCTCCCCGCCCCCTCGAAGCACGAGGTCACCAGGATCCGCTCCAGGTCGCCCCAGGTCAGCAGTGCGGCGAGGCCGGGCACGGCGGCCCGGACCGGCTCCGCGCCGCCGATCGGCAGGCCGTCCGGGAACACCCCGAGCAGTGAGGTCACGCCATCCTCCGCAGGATCGAGTCGACACAACTGGTCGTGTTGCGACCGAAGAAGTCGGTGTAGCCGGTGTCCACGGCGTACTCCCCCGGGTGCGCCGCGTCGAAGGCGGCCAGCTGCTCCGTCTTGCCCACGCTGTCCTCGACCACGAGGTAGTCGCCCTCCCGCAGCCTCGGGTGGACGTAGTCGAGGACCTCCGCCACCCCGACGTGGGCGTCCTCGAACACCAGCCGCGGCCCGTCCGCCAGCACGTCCGAGGACAGCACCTCGCCGATCCTGCGGGCGTCCCCCACCACGAACTCCACGGACGGGTGCGAGACCTCGACCGGCTGGAGGTCGAGCGAGACGATCCGGCACGGGAAGCCGATCGACGCGGCGAGGTCGGCCAGCCAGAGCGCGCTCGTCCCGGTGCCCGAGCCGATCTCCAGGATGCCGGCCGGCCGGAGCTCCTCCAGCAGCATGGTGGTGAGCGCGAAGTCGTAGACGCTCTTGAACAGGTGGCCGCCGCGCCAGCGCATCGGCTGCGCCGTCCCCTGGCTCATGATCAGGGTCTCGTCCGGGAGTTCGCTGCGGCGGTACGGGTCGAGCCCCTCCCGCCGGACGCCGGCCCGGACCGGCCAGGAGACGAACCGCCCCTCCCCCCGGTCCGCGAGGTGGTGCTCCAACCGCGCCCGCCACGCCGGGTCGTGCTCCTCCTCCTGCCGGATCACCCTCCGGTCGTAGTAGGTCGGGACACCCTGCTGGGTCTCCGCGACCCGGGCGTGCGTCTGCCGGATCAGGCGGTCGATCGTCATCAGCCCTCCATGGCCTGGTCGATGAGGTGGACCCCGCGCTCCAGCACCCGCCGGCGCCAGGTCTGCGAGGGGGGTGCGAAGGCGTGCGAGAGACGGGTCCGCGCCCACCCGGACGGCGGGTCGTCGCGCCCGCCCCAGAACCAGGCGCGGTTCTCCTGGTGCAGCGCGGACAGCACGGCGGTCGAGGACACCGACCCGAACTCCGCCGCGCACAGGGTGTACCGGACGTCCGGCAGCAGGGCCTCGCACCACGGGCCCAGCCCGCCCTGCACCCGGTAGTGCCGGACCGTCTCCAGCGCCGGCCGGGCGTCCGGGCCGAACCTGGCGACCAGTTCGTCCGCCTCCGGGGTGCCCCGCAGGCGCGGCAGCAGCAGTTGCAGCTCCCCGCTGCGGCCCAGGCCGGTGTGGATGTCCAGGTGGAGCACCTCGGCGGCGCCCCCGGTCCACACCGGGAGCGCCTCGCGGAGCAGCGGCTGGAGCGAGGACGGGCCGGACCCGCCGTAGAACAGGCCGCGTTCGCTCTCGTACTGCCCGCCGCCGACGGCCTGCAGCAGCGGCCGGCGGCCCATCCGGGCCAGGGCCAGCAGCGCCTTGGGCAGCAGCGGGTCCACCCGGCTGGCCGGCCGTTCGGGGGCCAGCCAGCCGCCGACCCGGTCCCATCCCGGCGGCGCGCCCCGGTACTGCTCCCCGGCCAGCAGGAAGTTCCGGTTCAGGTCGATGTTGTCCTCCTCCACCCGGCGCTGCCAGGCGAAGCCGAACGGGTTGAGCAGGTGCACCATCACCAGCCGGGTGTCGCCGCCGCGGTAGGCCTCCAGCCAGGCCCGCTGGATCGCGGAGCCGGCGACCCCCTCGACGCCGTGCAGGCCGGAGGAGACGACGACGCAGCGCCGGGCGTCGGCGGGGCCGATCAGGGCGACGTCGACTGTGAGCTCCTCGCCGTCCGGTCCGAGCCCGCCGTGCGGGATCCGGTGCAGTTCGCCGTGGCGTCCCGCGAGCGCGCGGAACGCCCCGCCGGCCGACGGCCAGTCGTACAGCCAGGTCATACGATCTCCTGAAGCAGTGTGTGGAGGTCACGGTCGGGCCGGACGTTGAGTTCGGCCAGGCGGCGCCAGCTCTCGGTGCTGTCGAGCCGGGCGCCGCGCGGACCGAGCGGGCCGAGCGCTCCGGCTCCCAGCGAGCCGCGCAGGTGTTCCAGGTAGGGCGCCAGTGGGTGCCCGGGCCGGTCGGCGACGGCCGACTCGACGCGCCGCAGCCACTGTTCGGGGGCGGCCGCGGTCAGCGTCCCCGGCTCCGCCCCCGCCGCGGCCGCCAGCTCGGCGAGGGTCGGCGCGGCCTCCTGGAGGTGCCAGGTGCGCGGGGGCGTTCCCAGGGTCGCGGCGATCGCCGCGGCCGCCACCCGGCGCCGGATCACCGGCACCACGAGATCCTCCGACTCGGGGTAGGCCCCGACCGACCGGCAGCCCCGCACCAGGGCCCCGAAGTAGTCGTCGGCCCCCGGGCGGCCGTCGGGCACCAGGGCGACCCGGTGGACGTGGGCCCGGCCGCCGGCGGCCGCGAACGACCTGACCAGGTGCTCCCCGACCCACTTGCTCCGGGCGTAGCCGGAGCGGCCCGGCGGGTCCGCCGGCGGGGGCGCCCCCTCCGGCAGCCAGGCCCGGCCGTGCTCGCTGAAGACCGACAGGCTGGACACGTAGTGGAGTTCGGCCCCCCGGGCGCACAGGTCGAGCACCCGGCGGGTGCCCTCGACGTTCACCGGCGCGAGCGCGGCGTAGTCCTTCACGAACGAGACGTCGGCCGCCGCGTGCACCACCGCGCCCAGGTGCTCCCCTGCGTCACGGTCGAGCGAGTCCAGTCCGCCGGGCCGGGCGCGGACCCGGTCCGCGTGCTCCTCCAGGCCCTCCGCGCGCAGCAGGGCGGCCAGTCGGGACTCGGCGTCGCCCCGCAGGAGGCAGTGCACCTCGTGCCCGCGGTGCAGGAGTTCGGCCAGCAGTGCCGTTCCGAGCAGGCCCGTCGCGCCGGTCAGCAGCACCGGGCCGGGCGAGGGCGCGGCGACCGTGCCCCGCCACACCGCGTCGGCGCGGAGCCGGTCGGTCAGCGGCACGGTCCGCGCGGCGGACTCGGCGGGTCCGGCCGGGGCTGCGGGGCCTTCGGGTCCGGCGGCTTCGGCGGCTTCGGCGGCATCGGCGCCTTCGGGCCGCAGGAGCGCGGAGAGGCCCCGGGGGGTCGGGTCCGCGAAGAACCGGCGGATCGGCACCCGCCGGCCGAGCTCCCGCTCGACCCGGCCGAGCAGCCGGATGGCGAGGACACTGTCGCCGCCGAGGGCGAAGAAGTCGCCGTCCGGGCCGATCCCGTCCCGCTCCAGCACGGTGTGGAACAGGCCGAGCACCGCGTCCCCGACCGGGGTGCTCGTCACCGGTTCGGGCTCCGGCCCGTGGTCGAGCGCCGACCGGTCCACCTTCCCGTTGGCGGTGAGCGGAAGCGCGTCGATCAGCCGCAGCGTCCGCGGGACGTGGGCGTCCGGCAGCGACGCGGCCAGGTGGGCCCGCAGCTCGGTCCGGTCCAGCGTCGTCACCACGTGGGCGACCAGCTGCCGGTGTCCCGACCGGCCCTGCGGGGCGGTCACCGCGGCCTGGCGCACCTGCGGGTGCTCCAGCAGGACGGCCTCGATCTCGCCGAGCTCCACCCGGTGGCCGCGCACCTTGACCTGGCTGTCGCGCCGGCCCAGGAACTCGATCGTGCCGTCGGGGCGGTAGCGGCCGAGGTCCCCGGTGGCGTAGTACCGCTCGCCGGTTCCGGGGTGGCGCCAGAAGGCGGCGCGGGTGCGCTCCTCGTCGCCCCGGTAGCCGAGGGCGACGCCGAGCCCGGAGAGGTGGATCTCGCCGGTGACCCAGTCCGGGCGCTCGTGGCGCCGGCCGTCGAGGACGTGCACGCCCTGGTTCCGCAGCGGGCGGCCGTACGGGACGCTGGCCCAGGCCGGATCGGGCTCCCCGATCTCGTGGGCGATGGACCAGATCGACGCCTCGGTGGCGCCGCCCAGGCTCACCACCCGGCAGCCGGGGGCCACCGCGCGCAGCCGGTCCGCCAGGGTGACCGGGATCCAGTCGCCGGAGAGCAGCACCAGACGCAGCCCGGGCAGGCGGGTGCCGGTCGTCTCCAGGTGGCCGACCAGCATCTCCGCGAGGGCGGGGACGCTGTTCCACACCGTGATCCGCTCGGCGGTGATCCGCTCCGCCCAGTCGGCCGGGTCGCGGGTGGAGTCCGGGTGGACCACGGCGCCACCGGTGAGCCAGCTGCCGAAGAGGTCGAACACCGACAGGTCGAAGTGGAGCCCGGAGACGCCCAGGACGCGGTCCCCGTCCAGCCCGAAGCGGTCGCAGAGGTCCGCGATGG
Organism: Kitasatospora sp. NPDC058170; assembly: GCF_042883905.1. NCBI lineage: Bacteria > Bacillati > Actinomycetota > Actinomycetes > Kitasatosporales > Streptomycetaceae > Kitasatospora > Kitasatospora sp. NPDC058170. The sequence goes on along the minus strand of NZ_JBHVUV010000007.1, from coordinate 248,450 downwards.
TGTTCGTCGCCCCGGCGTGCGTGATCTCGACGCCCTTGGGCTCCCCGGTGGATCCGGAGGTGAAGAGGACGTACGCGAGGTCCTGCGGGCCCACCGGGACGTCCGGCAGGCGGGCGGGCGCCCACCGGTCGCCGTCGTCCAGGGCGACCTCGCGCAGCCCCGCGCCCCAGTCGCCCGGTGCGACGGCCAGTTCGGCGCCGGCGCTGCGCAGGACCGCGTCGATCCGGCGCTGCGGCCAGGCCGGGTCCACCGGGACGAACGCGCCGCCCGCGGCGAGCACGCCCAGCGCGGCCGCGGCCTGGCGCCAGCCGTGGCGCGACCCGACCGCGACGGTCCCGCCGACCCGCAGGCCGGCGGCGACCAGGCGTTCGGCCACCGCCGAGGCGGCCGAGGCGAGCTGACGGCGCGTCAGCACCTCGCCGTCCGGGGCCACCAGGGCCGGGGCGTCCGAGTCCGCGGACCCGAGCAGGCTGTGGTGGAGCAGCGCCGGGCCGGTACGCTCCCAGCGGGTGTCCCGGGCCGCGGGCCGCACCAGCGCCTGCCCGGCGGGGACCCCCGGGGAGACGGCCTGCCAGCCGTCCTTCGGCAGGGTGCGCAGGGTCGCCTCGAAGGCCTCCATCATCGCCTCGATGACGCCGGGCCGGAACAGGCCGTCCACGAAGTCCCAGGTGCTGACCAGTTCGCCGGCGTCCTCCCGCACCTTGTGGTCCAGCCAGACCTGCGAGGTCTGGGTGAGCGCGTACACCACGTCGCCGAGGCTGCCGCGGGCCGGGACGTCGAGGCCGAGCGTGCTGGTGAAGACGACGGGGAAGGTGTGCGGCCGGCCGAGCCGCCGCAGCGCGCGCACGCAGCGGACGGCGTCGCGGGCCCGTCCGTCGAGCGCCTCCCAGAGCCGACGCTGCACGCCGGCCGCGAACGCCCCCAGGTCGTCCGCCGGGGCCGCCCGCACCAGCCGGGCGCTGGTGAAGTCACCCACCACGCGGTCCACTTCGGGGTGGAGCGGCGGCCGGTCGAAGAAGGTCACGCTGATCGCGAAGTCCGGGTCCTCCGCCCAGGCACCGAGGATCCAGGCGTAGACGGCGAGCAGGGTGCCGGCCGGGGTGAGGCCGTGGGCCGCGCCGGCCTCCCGCACGGCGCGCCAGGTGTCGGCGTCCAGCCGCAGTTCCCGGCGGTCGAACCGGACGGTGTCGAGCCCGGCCTGGTCGACCGCCAGGGGCAGCAGCGGGCCGGCGGGGAACGTCGGCGCCAGCGCGGCGAACGCGGCGTCGTCGGCGGTCCGGTCCTCGGCCGCCAGGGCCACGGCCAGGTCGCGGTAGCTCGGGCCGGGCGGGGGCAGCGGCCGGTCCTCCAGGAGGTCGGTCAGCTCGCGGGCGAGGAGGTAGACGCTGTGCGCGTCGGCGACGAGGGCCGGCACGCTGAGGTGGATCCGGGTGCGCTCGCGCAGCCGGGACATCCACACCCGTACCAGCGGCCAGTCGGCCGAGTCCTGCCGGTGGTGCGAGCGGGCCCCGCGGCGGGCCAGCAGTTCGGCCTCGGGGGCGTCGCCGAGGTCCTCCACGAGGATCGGGAACTCGCCGGGGTCGGTGATCACCCGCTGGGTTCCGTCCGGTTCGAACACCGCGCGCAGCATGGCGTGGCGGTCCACCAGGGCGCGGATCGCGGCCGCCACCCGCTCGGCCGGGATCCCGGTGTCGATCTCCACGTAGCCCTGGGTGCCGACGCTGCCGAGCTCCAGGTCGTCCCGTCCGCCGACCCAGTAGGCCTGCTGGAGTTCGGTGAGCGGGAACGGCTCGGCGGCGGCCGCCGGGTCGGCCACGAGCACCGCGGCGGTGGCCGGGGCGGGTTCCGCGCCCCGCAGCGCCGCCGCCAGGGAGGCCACGGTGGGGTGGTCGAAGAGGGTGCGCAGCGGCACCCGGACGCCCAGTTCGTCCTCGATCCGGCGGCAGAGCGCGATGGCCAGCAGCGAGTGGCCGCCCAGGGTGAAGAAGTCGGCGTCGGCGTCGGGCACCGGGGTGCCCAGCACCTCCTCCCAGACCGCCGCGAGCCGGAGTTGGGCCGGGCCGGTGAACGCGCCGGCGGGCAGCGGCGCCCACGGGACGTCGGCGAGGGCGGCGCGGTCGAGCTTTCCGTGCCGGGTCAGCGGCAGCTCGGGCAGGAGGATCCAGCGCGAGGGCAGCAGGTGGGCCGGGAGGGCCTCCGCCAGCTCGGCGGACCAGGCCCGGGCCCGCGCCTGGTCCGCCTGGGCGGCCTGGGCGCAGCCGGCGTCGGGGACGATCCAGGCCTCCAGGGTGCCGTCGTCGTGTCGGCAGGCGGCCGCGCGCACGCCGTCCAGTGCGTGGAGCGCCGTCTCGATCTCGCCGAGCCGCACCCGGTGGCCGCGGACCTTGACCTGGTCGTCGGAGCGGCCGAGGTAGACGGTCCGGCCGTCCGGGAGCAGCCGGGCGAGGTCGCCGGTGCGGTAGCCGTCGGCGGTGAAGGACGGGTGGTCCGGGTCGCCGAGGTAGCCGGCGGCAAGTCCGGCGCCGGTCAGCACGAGCTCGCCCGGCTCGCCGACCGCGGCGCAGTCGCCCGTCACGGGGTCGCGGATCCAGGCGCCGGTCCCGGTGATCGGGCGGCCGATGGTGGGTTCGGCCGGTCCGGTGTACTCCTCGAAGAAGGCGTTGGAGGTGCTCTCGGTCGGGCCGTAGAGGTTGCACACCCGGTCGACCGTGCCGAGGAGGTCGGCCAGCAGGTCGGGCGCGAGCGCCTCCCCGCCGAGGTTGACGGTGCGGACGGTGGCGGGGAGCGGGCCGGCGCCCAGCAGGGCCCGCAGGGCGGAGGGCACGGTGTAGACGAGGCTCACCGGCGCCGGCGGCGGGCCGTCCAGCAGGGCGGTCAGGTCGTCGACCACCACCACCGAGCCCGGGCCGGCCAGCGGCACGTAGAGGCCGAACACCGACATGTCGAAGCGGATGGGCGCGGTCAGCAGGGCGCCGCCGAGCTCCGCCTCGGAGAAGGCCGTGCGGGCCCAGCCGATGAGGGCCCGGACGCTGTCGTGGCCGACGGCGACCGGCTTCGGCACCCCGGTCGACCCGGAGGTGAAGATCACGTAGGCGAGGTGCCGGCCGGACGGCGGCTCGGTGCGGGGCGGGCCGCTCTGGGCGGGTGCCAGCCGCGGCACCTCCACCTCCGTGTCGGCCACCACGAGCTCCACCTCGGCCAGCCGGAGCTCCAGCCGGCGCCGGGCCTCGGGCGTCCGCGGGTCGAGCGGGACGGCGGTGCAGTCCGCCCAGAGGATCCCGTAGACGGCGACCAGCATGTCCGCGCCCGGGCGCACCTGGACGCCCACCCGGGTGCCGGCCGGTACCCGGGAGCGGATCGCACCGGCCAGCCTCCGTGCCGCGTCCAGCAGTTCGGCCCGGGTGAGGCTGCCGTCCGGTCCGGTGACGGCCACCGCGTCCGGCGCCGCGGCGGTGTGCTCGACGAACGCGGCCAGCAGGTGCGGGCCGGCCGAGTACCGCGCCGGGCGGGCGTCGATCCGGGCCGGCGGCGCCTCCTGCGGCCCGGCCAGCAGGGCGTCCAGGGCGGTCCGCAGGCTGTGGACCAGCCGCTCGGCCTCGGCCTCGCGGATCAGTCCGGCGTCCACCTCCAGCTGGAGCGAGAGCCCGTCCGCGTGCTCGGTCGCCACCAGCGTGACCGGGAAGCGCGCCCGCCCGCCCGGCAGCTCGATCCTGGTCCACCGCACCGGGCCGCCGGAGCTCACCCCGGGCAGGTTCTGGTGCAGCAGCGCCGCGTCCAGCAGCGGGTCGGCGCCGGTGTGCCGCGCTCCCCCGTGCCGGGCCGCCAGCCGGGCGTACGGCACCGCGTGGTGCGTCAGCGCCTCCCGGACCTGTCGGCGGACGCCGCTCAGCCCGCCGCCCACGCCCAGCCGGGCGCGGAACGGCAACAGGTTCACCAACGGGCCGACGACGCCTTCGAGTTCGGGCCGGTCGCGGTTGGCGTGGTGCAGGCCGATCAGCAGGTCGTCCTGCCCGGACACCGCGCCGAGCGCCTGCGCGAAAGCCGTCAGCACCACCTCGAACGCGGTCGAGCCGGAGCCGCGGCACAGGGCCCGCAGCGCGGCGCCGTCCGCGTCCCCGAACGGCACCGGGTGGACGGCGCGCCGACCGTCCGGGGTGCCGCCGCCCAGGCGCGGGCGGGGCGGCAGGTCCCGCAGCGCGGCGGCCCACCACTGCTCCTGGTGCTCCAGCTCGCCCCGCTCCTCGCGTGCGGCCTGCCAGGCCGCCCAGTCGCCGGCCTGCAGCGGGGCCGGGCCGGACACGCCGTTCAGCAGCTCGCCGGCCAGCACCACGGTGGAGCTGCCGTCGGCGACGGCGTGGTGGCAGGCGAGCAGCAGGACGTGGTGCTCGCCGCTCACCCGGAAGAGCACCGCCCGCACCAGCGGGGCCTTGGTGAGGTCCACGCCCTCGTCCAGGATCCGCCGGGCCTGCCGCAGCGCCTCGGCCTCGTCGGCGACCGGCCGTACCTCCAGGTCGACGGTGGCGCCCTGCTCCACCACCTGCACCACCCGGCCGCGCCGCTCCTGCAGCGAGGTGCGCAGGGCCTCGTGCCGGGCGACCACCTGGCGCAGCCGCCCCCGCAGCTCGGCCGGGTCGAGTCCGCCCTCCAGCCGGACCAGCGTGGGGATCATCCAGGTCCCCGGCGTGTCGGAGAGCTGGTCGAGCACCCACAGCTGCGCCTGGAGCGGGGCGGCCGGCAGTTCGGTGGAGCGCGGTCCCGCACTCCGCACCGGCGCCTCGACCAGCTCGCCCAGGAGTTCGACGCCCTCCAGCACCTGCGCCCGCGGTACCCCGAAGTCGATCAGGCAGGCGACCTCGTCGGCGCCGGCCGCGGCCAGCTCGGCCAGCCGCTCGCGGCACCGGTCGAGGTCGCCGACCAGCCCGCCGGACCGGACCATGCGCTCGGCGGAGCGCCGGGCCAGCGCCGTGACGTCGGCCTCCGCGGGCCGCAGGTCGCGGTCCTCGCCGCGGGCGTGGGCCTGTTGCAGCAGCAGGTTCCGGCGCACGTAGGCCGCGTAGGCCTCGGTCGCGCACTCGCGCGCCTCCTGGTCGGAGGTGCCGACCAGGGTGTGGGTCATGACCGTGACCCGGCCGTCGCGGCCGCCGGCCCGGCGGTAGCGCGCCGCCCGCTCGGCGAGTTCGTCCAGGGACTTGTAGTTGAGGTTGGTCAGGACGTGGTGCCCGGAGGCGCCCGCGAGTTCGAAGGTCTCCGCGGACTGCGCGGTGAGCCAGAGCGGGACCCGGCCCTGGACCGGACGCGGCCAGGTCCGGACGGTGAGACTCTCGCCGTCCGGGCCGGGGAGCTCCACCGGCTCGCCGGCCCAGAGCCGGCCCAGCAGGTCGATCCGCTCGGTCAGCCGCTCCCTGCGGTCGTGGTAGGCGTCCGGTGCCAGCACGAAGTCCCGCTGGTGCCAGCCGGAGGCGATGGCCAGGTCCACCCGCCCGCCCGAGAGCTGGTCCACCACCGCCCACTCCTCGGCGACCCGGACGGGGTCGTGCAGCGGCAGCACCACGCTGCCGGCCCGCAGCCTGATCCGGCGGGTGCGGGCGGCCAGGTAGGCCGCGAGCACGGACGGGTTCGGGTAGACGCCGCCGAACTCGTCGAAGTGCCGTTCCGGGGTCCAGACCGCCTCCAGGCCGAGCTCGTCCGCGCGGACCGACGCGTCCAGCATCAGGCGGTAGGCGGCGGCCGGGTCCTCGGCCCGGCCGGCGAAGAAGAACAGGCTGAGGCCGGGCCACCGGCGGGTCACCACCGGGGCGCCGTCCGCGCGCCAGTCCCGCCGGGCGCGCGGGACGGCGGCGGCGGCCTCCGTACCGGGGGCCGCCGCCAGCGCGGCGGCGAGGGCGCGGGCGGCGGGGTGCTCGAAGAGCAGCTGGAGCGGGACCCGGCGGGACAGTCGGGCCTCCAGCCGGCCCGCGATCCGCAGCGCGTCGAGGGAGTGGGCGCCGAGTTCGAACAGGGCCCGGTCGGGGTCCACCGGGGCGCCGACCACCTCCGCGAAGACGGCCAGCACCGTGGCCAGTACCGGCTCCGGTACCGGCTCCGACACCTTCGCGAGTACCTGCTCCGGTACCTGCTCCGGTGCGGGCTCCGGTGCGGGCTCCGGCGTGCCGCCGGTCGGGCCGGACCGCAGGGCGGCACGGTCGACCTTGCCGTTCGCCAGCAGCGGCAGCCGGTCCAGGCAGTCGACCCGGCGCGGGACGAACCCGGCGGGCAGCCGGGCCGCCAGCCCGCGCAGCAGCGCGGCCGGGTCGAGCGTCCCGGGCACCGCCCAGGCGTGCAGCCGCACCTCGGGCCCGTCGCCGACCGGGAGCACCTCGGCCGCCGCCACCCCGGGCAGCGCGGCCAGCACGGCGCGCACCTCGCCCGGTTCCACCCGCACGGCACCGATCTGCACCTGGTCGTCCCGGCGGCCCAGTACCTCGATGCAGCCGGACGGGCGCCGGCGGCCGAGGTCGCCGGTGGCGTAGCTGCGGCCGGCCGCCGTCTCGCGGAACGCGTCGCCGTCGCCACCATCGCCGTCCTCGCCGAGGTAGCCGCGCGCGACGGCGTCGCTCGCCAGGACGATCTCGCCCCGGGCCCAGGGCGCGTCGTCGCGCCGCCCCTCGGCGTCGACGATCCAGGCGTCGGTCCCGGCCACCGGCAGGCCGGCCGGCACCGGGGCCGCGCGGGTGCCGCGGTCGGCGAACCACTGCAGCCCGGTGCTGCTCTCGCTCGGCCCGTAGCCGTTCACCAGCACGCAGCCGGCCGGGGCCGCGGCGTCGAAGAGGTCGAGGTCGGACGGCAGGACGCCCTCGCCGCCCAGCACCACCAGCCTGATCCCGGCGGGCAGGCGCTCCTCGGCCAGCAGCCGGAACAGGCTCGGTGTGGTGTGCAGGACGGTGGCGCGGGGCAGGATCCGCTCCCGCAGGTCCCGCAGGGTGTGCCGCTTGGGCGAGCCGAGGAGCAGCGTCGCGCCGACGGTCGCCGCGGCGAAGATGTCCATCGCGGCGGCGTCGTAGGCGAACGACGAGGTCATGCAGAGCCGGTCGCCCGGCCGCAGTCCGATGGCGGCGGCGTACCGCCGGGCGTGGGCGTACACCCCGGCCTGGGTCTGCACGACGGCCTTGGGGCGGCCCGTCGATCCGGAGGTGTGCAGCAGGTAGGCCGTGGCGTCGGGCGCCGGCGGCACAAAGCCCGACAGGTCCGACGGGTCCGACGGGTCCGACGGGCCGTCCGCGGGCGGCGGCTCGACGATCCTGGCGCCGGCGTGGGCCAGCCGCTCCTGTCGGCGCGGGTCCGTGCCTTCCAGCGGCACGTAGGCCCGGCCGGCCAGCACGCAGCCGAGGATCCTGGCCACCGTCTGCGGGTCGGTGTCGCCGACCAGCGCGACGGGCCTGGGCCCGCCGGCCGCGACCGCGCGGGCGAACTCCCGCGCGGCCGCCAGGACCCGCTCGGCGCTCCAGCTCTCCTCGCCGTCGTCCACGGCCGGTCCGGCGGCCAGGATCGCCGCGGTCAGGCTGTCGGCCTCCGGTGGCGCGGTGCGCACGCGTTCGCGCAGCCGCTGCTGGGTCAGCCGCTCGCGGCGGCCGAGCAGTTCGGCCGGCTCCCGGTCCATGCCCTCGGCGAGGTCGACCAGCCAGGCCGCCAGCCGCTCGCCCAGGGCGTCGAGCACCTCGTCGGTGAGGCCTCCGGGCGGCGCGGCCAGCCGGAGTTCGATCCGCTCGCCGGGCACCACGGCCACCACCAGCGGGACGTCCGCCCGCTCGTGGACGGTGACGGCGCGGACGGCGAGCGGGGAGTCCTCGATCACCGCGCGGTCGAGCGGGTAGTTCTCGACCACCAGCACCGACTCGACCGGCCCGAGCCCGGTGGAGCGCGCGACCTCGTCGAGCGCCAGCCAGCCGTGCCGCCGGTCGAGGGCCAGCTCGCCCTGGAGCCGGGTGAGGAAGGCGTGGACCGTCTCGCCCGCGGCGAAGCGCGCCCGGCACGGGACGGTGTTGACGAGCATGCCCACGATCCGGTCGGCGCCGGCCAGGTCGGCGGGACGGCCCGACACCAGGGAGGTGAAGGTGACGTCCTGGAGGCCCGCAGGCTCCGCCAGACAGGCCGCCCAGGCGGCCGCCGCCAGCGTGCCCAGGGTGACGCCGCGGGGGCGGCACAGCTCCCGGACCCGCCCGGACTCCTCGGCGCCCAGCAGGATCCGGCGCTCTCCGCCGCCGCCCCCGCGCTCACCGCCGACCGGGGCGGTGGCCGCGCCGTCGAGCCGGGTGCGCCAGTGCGCGCGGGCGGGTCCGGGGTCGGCGGCCCGCAGCCAGCGGACGAAGTGCGAGAACGGCACGGCCGGCGCGGCGGGATCGGCCCGCCCGTCGAGCACCGCCCGGTACCCCTGGTCGATCTCGGTCAGGATCCGGCCCAGGCTCCACCCGTCCAGCAGCAGGTGGTGGAAGGTCCACACCAGGACGGCGGAGTCCGGCAGCAGCACCAGGACCAGGCGGAACAGCGGCGGACGGGTGAGGTCGAAGCCGCGCTCGCGTTCGGCGGCGGCGAGCGCGTCCAGATCGGCGGCGAGCGTGTCGAGATCGCCCCCACCGTCGCGCCGGTCCTCGACCCGCCACGGCAGCGCCGCCTCGGCGTGCACGACCTGCTGCGGCTCGGAGAGGCCGGCGTGGTGGAACGAGCTGCGCAGCACCGGGTGGCGCCGGGCCAGTCCGGCCCAGGCCTGCCGGAGCGCGTCCGGGTCGGGGGCCGCCCCCAGCTCGATCCGCAGCTGTTCGACGTACGCCCCGGAGCCCGGCTCCAGTACCGCGCGCACCAGCATGGCCTGCTGCAGCGGGGCGAGCGCGTGAATGTCCTGAATGCTAGTCATCTGCCTTCTCCAGGCCGGCCAGAAGCCGCCGTAGTTCCTGATCGTCGAGCCCGCTGTCGGGGAAGTCGTGGGTACCGGCGGCGGCCGGGCCGGTGGTGGCCAGCAGCTGCGTCAGTGCGTCGTCCAGTGCGGCCAGCCAGGCCTCGCCGTCGCCGCGGTGGTTGAGTTCCACGTGCAGCACCCCGCCGCGGTGGAAGAGCGTGCTGCGCCGTTCGTTGGGCCGGGGGAGGTCCGCCGACCGCAGGGGGAGCCCGGCCTCCCGGACCAGTTCGAAGCGTTCGGAGGCCTCGTCGTCCAGGCGGCCGAGCGGGTTGACGGCGAGGGCGGTGGAGCGGCCGGAGGCGGCGTGCGCGGCGCCCAGTGCGAGCCCGCCCTCGGGCATCGCCCGGAGCAGCCCCTTGACCTGGACGAGGACCTCGGCCGGGGTGCCCGGCCGCAGGGCCAGCGGCACCAGGGTGGTGAGCCAGCCGACGGTGCGGTTGAGGTCGACGCCCCGCAGACTCCGGCCGTGGCGCTCCAGTTCCACCTCCCAGTGCCCGGTGGAGGTGCCGTCGGCCCAGGCCGCGGCGGCGAGCAGCAGCTCCTCCCGGGTGCAGCGCAGGGTGCGCAGGGCCGCCGCCGTCTCCTCCTCGCCGGCCCCCGGGAAGGCCCTGGTGGTGACCAGGGACTCGCCCTCGGTACCGGCCGCAGGCACCGGCAGAGGCACCGGCACAGGCACCGGCGACGCGACGGGCAGGGCGGGAGCCGGTAGGGCGGCCACCGCGTGGCACCAGGCGGCGTACCCGGCGGCCTCCGGCGGCAGCTCCGGCCGGCCGCCCGCCTCCAGCGCGTCCAGGGCCTGTTCGAGGTCGGCGACCAGGACCCGCCAGGACTGCGCGTCGACGATCCAGTGGTGGGCGCAGAGGACGAGGCGTCCGGGGAGCAGCGTGGCGCGCAGCAGCGGCCCGTCCGGCGGGAACCCCCGGCAGGCGTCCGCGACGCTCCCGCCCTGCTCGACCAGGTGGCCGCCGCCGGTCTCCCCGCCGAGGGTGGCGGTGAGCACCGGGTGCGCCGCCACCACCGCGGCCAGCGCCCGGTCCAGCGCCGCGGCGTCGAGCGGCCGGAGCAGTCGCAGGACGATCGCCTGGTTGAAGTGCCCGGGCAGGCCCCTGGCCGTCAGCCAGGTCCGCATCGGTCCGGGTGGCGTGGGCCCCTCGGGCAGCGGCTGTTGCGGCTCGGCGGGGGCGAGTTCGGCGCTGATGCCGCCGAAGGTGGCGTCCCGGGCGATCGCCGCGACCGGCAGCCGCCAGCCGGCCCGGGAGACCTGCGCGCACAGGCGCAGCCAGGTCACCGAGTCGCCCCCGGCCATGAAGAAGTTGTCCTCCGATCCGGTCGGCGGGGCGCCCAGCAGTTCGGTCCAGGCCGCGGCGAGGACCTCGGAGTCGGCGAGCACGGCGGAGTCGGTGGGGAGCGCGGCGGAGTCGCCGGGGAGCGCGGCGCGCACCGCCGGCTCCCCCGGTGCCCGCAGCAGCAGCGCGGCCCGGTCGACCTTGCCGTTCGCGGAGAGCGGGAGCGCGTCCAGCAGCCGCCAGGCGTAGGGCACCATGTACGGCGGCAGCCGGTCGGACAGGCCCCGGTGCAGCTCCTCCTCGGTCGTGCCGCCGGGGGCCAGGACGAAGCCCACCAGTCGGAGGTCCCGCTGCGGGTCGCCGACGGCGAGGACCACCGCCCGTTCCACGCCGGGCAGTTGCTCCAACGCGTGCTCGATCTCCCCCAGCTCGACCCGGTAGCCGCGGATCTTCACCTGGGAGTCGTCCCGGCCGAGGATCTCGATGGAGCCGTCGGGCAGCCGGCGCCCGAGGTCGCCGGTGCGGTAGAGGCGCTCCCCGTCGCGGACGGGGAACCGCTCGGCCGTGCGGGCCTCGTCCCGCCAGTACCCGTCGGCGAGGCCGCGGCCGCCGATGAAGAGCGCGCCGGTGACGTGGACGGGGCACGGTCGGAGGTGTTCGTCGAGCACCTCGAAGGTCTGGTTGGTCAGCGGCCGGCCGTAGGGGATGCTCGACCAGGCGGGGTCGACCTTCTCGATCCGGTGGGCGATCGACCAGATCGACGCCTCGGTGGCTCCGCCGAGCGACCACTGCCGGGCCTCGGGCGCGATCGCGCGCAGCCGTTCCGGGAGCTGGAGCGGTATCCAGTCGCCGGAGAGCATGACGGTGCGCAGCGCGGGGAGCGGGAGGTCCGGGTCGGCCTCCCGGGCGTCGACCAGCATGCCCAGGATCGAGGGCACCGAGTTCCACAGCCGCACCCGGTGGGTGTGCGCCGTCGCGGCCCAGTCGCGCGGATCCGCGCGGTCGCCCGGGTAGACGACGGCCGCGCCGGTCCGCCAGCTGCCGAAGAGGTCCCACACCGACAGGTCGAAGGCGAACGGGGAGACCGCCAGCACCCGGTCCCGGCCGGACAGGTCCATCCGGGCCGCGATGTCGGCGAGCGTGTTCACCGCCGCCTCGTGGCGGATGACGACGCCCTTGGGCCGGCCGGTGGTGCCGGAGGTGTAGATCAGGTAGGCGACGTCGGCCGGCTCCGGCAGCCGGCGGGCGCGGCCCGCGGGCAGGGTCTCGAAGGCGATCGCGCCGGGGCGGGAGCCGTCGAGGTCCAGCACGCAGTCGGGCAGCGCGTCCTGGAGGATCCGCTCGACGCGTTCGGCGGGCTGCGCGGTGTCGACCGGGATGTAGGCCGCCCCGGCGAGCACGATGCCCAGGGCGGCGATGGCCTGGCGGCGGCCGTGCGGCAGCAGGACGGCCACCCGGCCGCCGGCCGGCACCCTCCGGGCGAGCACCGCGGCGGCGACCCGCTCGGCCTCCTCGACCAGCTGGGCGAAGGTCAGGGACCGGTCGGTGTCGATCACCGCGAGGGCGTCCGGTGTCCGGGCGAGCGTGGCCAGCACCCCGTCGGCCAGGGTCTGCGCGAGCACCGGCCCGTCGGTCGCGTTCGCCTCGTCGATCAGCGCGAGCTGGTCCCCGGGCAGCAGTTCGGGGGCGGGCGTCCGCCAGGATCCGCCGGCCAGTTCGGCCAGCAGGGCGGTCCACGCCCCGACCATGCCGTCCAGCACCTCCGGCCGGAACATCTCCTCCACCGCGTCCCAGTTGAAGTGCAGTTCGCCGCGGTGCTCGTACACCTGGAGGTCCAGCCACACCTGCGGCGTCTGGGAGATGCCGTCGACCAGCTCGCCGAGCCACGCCCAGTCGAACGCCCGCCCGAAGCCGGGCGCGGTCAGGGCGCTGGTGAACACCACGGGCAGGCCCGTCGCGTCGAGCCGCCCGGAGCGGCGGGCCGACTCGCGGGCCAGGTCCACGCCGGAGACCGAGCCGTGGGCCAGCTCCTGCCAGAGCCGGGCCTGGACGTCGCGGGCGTGGCCCTGGAAGTCGTCCCACCGGCAGGCCATGGCGTGCGGCAGCACGGAGGTGAAGTCGCCGAGGATGCGGTTCACGTCGGGGTGCACCGGCAGCCGGCGGAACACGGTGACGTTCAGCGCCAGCCGGTCCTGGGCCCCCCAGCGCGCGAGCACCCAGCCGAAGGCGGCCAGCAGCGCGGCCGACGGGGTGACCCCGCTGTCGCCGGCCCGCCGCTGGAACGCGGACCAGGCCGCGTCGTCCAGTCGGCCCTGGCGGCGGACGAACCGCGAGCCGGTGCGCTGCGCCAGCGGCAGCCGGGGAGCCTCCGGCAGGCTCTCCAGTTCTCCCCGCCACCACTCCAGGTCGGCGTCCTTGACGACGGCGTCCGCGCTGAGCACGTAGTCCCGGAAGGTGAGGCCGAGGTCCGCCAGTTCCGCGTCCGGCCGCTCGTAGAGCTCCCTGAGCTCGTCCACCAGGATCACCCGCGACCAGGCGTCGCACACCCAGGCGTCGATCCCGACGTGGAGCCGGACCTCGTCCGGGAGCAGACTGGCCCGGACCTCGATCAGCGGCCAGCTCTCCAGCGGCCGCACCCGGTGGCCCAGCTCCTCGCGCCACCGCCGCAGGGCGGGCTCGGGGTCGGCCTGCGGGCGCAGGTCCTGGACCGGGATCCGGAACGGCGGCGTCCGCGGCAGCACGTACTGCCGCCCGTCCTCGGTGGCGACGGTGCGCAGCGAGGGGTGCCGCTCCACCAGTCGCCGGAAGGCCCGCTCCAGCCGGTCCAGGTCGAGGCCGGCGGGGCAGCGCAGCTCGCGGTAGGTCTGGGCGGCCGCGCCGCCGAGCTCCAGGAAGTCCCGGCGCCCGACCCAGTACGCCTCCTGGACCCTGGTCATCGGGAACGGCTCGTGGGCCTGGTCCGGCGCCCGGACCAGCTCGGGCAGGCCTGCCCCGGCCGGGCCCGAGGCCGAGGGCAGCCGCCGGGCCAGCTCGCGCGGGGTCCGGGCGGCCAGGACGTCGGCCAGGGGGACGTCGCGGCCGAGCTCGCGGGCGAGCGCGGCCACCAGTTCGAGGGCCTTGAGCGAGTGCCCGCCGTGGACGAAGAAGTCGGCGTGCACGTCGAGTTCCGGCTCGCCGAGGGCGGCCCGCCAGACCGTGAGCACGGCGGCCTCCAGCGCGTCGGCGGGCGGTTCGGCCGCGGTCGGCGCCGCCGGGCCGGGGCTGGGCAGGGAGCGCAGGTCGACCTTGCCGTTCGGGTGGACGGGCAGCCGCTCGCAGGCCAGGGCGCGCTCGGGGACGAGGGCCCGGGGCAGCCGGTCGGCCAGTTCCGCCCGCAGGGCGTCCCAGCCGCGGTCGGCGGCGAACCAGGCGACCAGGCGGTGGTCCCCGTCCTCCGCGGGCTCGGCCCGGACCGCGGCCTGCCGGACCCCGGACAGGCCGGCGAGGAGGTCCGCGACCTCCTCCGGGTCGACGGCCACGCCGTGGACCTTCACCTGGCGGTCGCCGCGCCCGAGGATCTCCAGCGTCCCGTCGAGCCGGGCCCGGCCCAGGTCGCCTGTGCGGTAGACGGACTCCCCGCTGCCGAACGGGTCCGGGACGAACCGCTCCGCCTGGGCCTGCGGCGCGTTGGCGTACCCCCTGGTCGCGAAGGGCGTCCTGAGCACGATCTCCCCGGACTCGCCCAGGCCGCACGCGGCGCCGGCCCGGTTGACCAGCGTGACCGCGGTCTGCGGCAGCGGTCGGCCGATCGGCTGCACGCCCGGCGGCGGCTGCTCGGGCACCCGGTGGAACACCTTGGTCTGGGTGGTCTCGGAGGGGCCGTAGAAGTTCAGCACCTCGTAGTCGCCGGGGAAGTGCCGCCGGAAGCGTTCCACCAGCGCGCCGCTCAGCGGCTCGCCGGCCAGGAAGACGCTGCGCAGGGCGGGCAGCGGCGTGGGCTCCGCGGTCGCCAGCCAGGACCGGGCCAGCGTCGGCAACAGGTGCAGCCGGGTCACTCCGCGGGCGGCGAGGAGCGGCACCACGTGGTCGCCGCCCACCCGCTCCGGGTCCTCCAGCAGGTTGAGGACACCGCCGGTGCCGAGCGGCAGCCAGAGGTCGCGCAGCGCCATGTCGAAGGCCAGGTTGGTGAGCAGGACGAAGCGGTCCTCGCCGTCGACGGCGAACTCCCGCCGCTGCCACTCCAGGAAGTGGCCGAGGCCGCGGTCGGTCCCGACGATCGCCTTGGGCGCGCTCGTCGTCCCGGTGCTGAAGACGACGTACGCGGGCGCGCCGGGGTCGACCGCCACGGCCCGGCCGGGCCGGGTGCCGGGCTCCAGCACCCGCCCGAGCTCGGCGTCCCGGACGTCCCGGCCCTGGGCGCGGAGCACCAGGGCGGCTCCGGCCTCCCGGACCATGGTGGCCAGCCGTCCGGCCGGGATCCGCCGGTCCAGGTGCAGTACGGCCCCGCCGGCGAGCATGGTGCCCAGCGCGGCGGCGACGGTGTCGAAGTCGGCGCTGCCGAGCACGCCGACCACGTCCCCGGGGCGCAGGCCCGCCTCCTGGAGCGTCCCCGCCGCCGCCAGGGCCCGGGTCTGCAGCTCGCCGTACGTCCAGGTCCTCGCGCCGCGGCGCAGCGCGGTCCGGGCGGGGTCGATGGCCATCACCGACGCGGGTACCGAGGGGACGTCGGGCCGCGCCGACGGCGCTGTCACCAGCGGGAGTTCCCGCTCGGCCCGGGCGGTGCGCAGGGACCAGCCCAGGCACGGGGTGTCCGCCGCGGCGAGCAGGGCGTCCAGGGCGAGCTGCACCTGGTCGGCCAGTTCCTCGGCGGCCTCGTCGCCCAGGTAGGAGCGCTGTCGCAGCAGGTGCAGCCGCAGGCCGCCGTCCTCCACGGCGGTGATCGTGAGCGGGGCCTTGGCCTGCGGCGGGCAGCTCTCCAGCGAGGTGCCGTGCACGGTGAGGGCGCCGACCCGCTCGGGCACGTGCAGGTGGTCGAAGACCACGTCGACCCGGGCCCGGTCCCCCGGCAGGCCGAGCCGGCCCGGGAGGGCCTCCAGCGGGACGGACGAGTGGCCGCGCAGGTCCTGGAGCTCCGCGGTCAGCTGCCGTACCAGTTCGGTGCCCGTGACGCCGTCGGGCAGGTGCGCCACCGCGCGCTGCACGGAGACCAGGCAGCCGACGGTACGCGTCCAGGGCGGGGTGCGGTTGGCGAAGGGGATGCCGACGGCGACCTCCGGCCGCCCGCTCAGCCGGCCGAGCACGACCGCGACCGCGGCCAGCACCAGCACGGCGGGCGTGGTGTCGAGCTCGCGCGCCAGCCGGCCGAGGGCCTCGGCACGGTGGAGGCGGCGGGTGGTCAGCCCGGCCTCGGCACCGCCCGGTTCGGCACCGCCCGGTTCGGCACCACCGGGTTCGGCCCAGGGCAGGGTGGTGCGGCCGTCGGAGAGCCGGTCGCGCCAGAAGTCCAGGTCGGCGGCGTCGTCACCGGCGGCCAGCGCCTCGCGCTGGGCCTGCGCCCAGGCGAGGGCCGACGGCGGGGCCGGCGGCAGCGGGCGGCCGGCCAGCAGGGCGTCCAGCTCCTCCAGGAGCACCCGGATCGACCAGCCGTCGATCGCCCGGTGGTCCCAGGCCAGCTCCAGCCGGTCGCCGCGCAGTTCCGCCGTGAACGGGTGCCCGGCGTCCGGGTCGGGCCGTCCCGCCGGGGCGCTCCACTCCGTCCGGTGCTGGCGGCCGTGCCCGTCGGGGCCCGCCGTCGCGAGCCCCGGGTGGCGGCGCACCAGCTCGGACAGGGCCAGGTCGACGTCCGCGCCGGCCGGCACGCCCACGGTGACCCGGACCGCGGGCTGCGCGTCCGGGGACAGCCGGGAGAGCAGCCAGAGGCCCTCCTGCTGGAGCGAGAGCGGCGCGCTGTCCGGCTCGGCTGCGGCGGCGACGCCCCGGGGGGCCGTCCCGATCAGTGCGGCCTGGGCGCGTAAGGAGCCGGCCGCGAGCAGTTCGGCCGGCGTGATCCGGACGCCGAAGCGGTCGGCCACGCGCACCGACAGCTCCACGGCCAGGACGCTGGCCCCGCCGGCGGCGAAGAAGCTCTCGTGGGCGGAGCGGACCTCGGCCCCCAGCAGGTCACGCCACAGCACCGCCAGGGCCTCCTCGACCGGACCGTCGAGGCCGGCGCCGTCGGTGCCCGCACCGCTCGCGGCCGCGCCGTCGGTGCCCGGACCGTCGGTGCCCGGACCGTCGGTGCCCGTGCCGCTCGCGGCCGCGCCCGGTGCGACCCCGGCCGCCGTCCACCGGTGCCGGACCGGCAGCCCGCCCGCCGCCCAGGCGTCCCGGCAGGCGGACCGCTGGAGCTTGCCGCTGGTGGTCCGGGGCAGCGACCGGCCGCGGACCACCAGCACCTCGTCGGGTTCGAGCGCGAGCCGGTCGCGGAAGGCCCGGCGGACCAGCTCGACGGCCTCCTGAGCGCCGCGTCGCACCTCCACCGCGACCACCATCCGCTCCCGGCCGTCGCCGCCCGGCGCGGCGAAGGCACAGGCGGCCAGGACCTCGTCCGCGGTACCGGCGATCTCCTCCAGGTCGGCCGCGTGGTGGTTCTCCCCGCGCAGGATCACCACGTCCTTGGACCGGCCGCGGACGTACAGTTCGCCGTCCCGCAGCTCGCCCAGGTCGCCGGTGCGCAGCCAGCCGCCGCGCCCGTCGGCCGTGCGCACGTCGAACGACCGGTCGCCGGGCCGGCCGTGGTAGCCACCGGCCACGCTGGGGCCGCGCACCCAGATCTCCCCGACCCCGTCGACCGGCGCGCCGTCGGCGTCGACGATCACGACCTCCTCCAGCGGTCGTCCGCAGCTCACCCCGGACCCGCCGGTCCGGGGGGCCTGTCCGACCGGGTGGGAGGAGACCAGGAGCGTCGACTCGGCGAGGCCGTAGCAGGGCGTCAGCGCCTCGGCCCGGAAGCCGTTGCCGGCGAACGCCGCCGCGAACCGCTCCAGCGTGCGGGGCGAGACCGGCTCGGACCCGGTGAAGGCCACCCGCCAGCGGCTCAGGTCGACGCCCGCCAACCGCGCCGGATCCACCCGGTCGGCGCTCCACGCGTACCCGAAGTCCGGCCCGCCACTGGTCGTGACGCCGAAGTCGGAGACGGCCCGCAGCCAGCTCTCGGGCCGGCGCACGAAGTGCTCGGGGGCCATCAGGACGGTGTGCAGGCCCATCCGGAGCGGGTGCAGCAGCGTGCCCACCAGGCCCATGTCGTGGAAGAGCGGCAGCCAGCCCGCGACCACGTCGGTGTGCCGCTGGTCGAAGGCCCGCTCGATCGCGACGAGGTTCGCCTCCAGGTTCGCCGTGCTCACCCGGACGCCCTTGGGGGCGGAGGTCGACCCCGAGGTGTACTGCAGCACCGCGAGGTCGGCGGGCTCCACCCGGAGGTCGGGCTCGCCCGCCAGGTCGGGCACCACCGCGTCCGCGACGTCGAGCCGGGTGAGGACCAGCGCGCACCCGGCGTCCGCGACGATGCCGCGCAGCCGGTCCCTGGTCCGGGCACCGGGGTCGGCGGGGGCGGGTACCGCGACCCGGCCGGCCAGCAGCACGCCGACCAGCGCCGCGACCAGCTCCGGGCCGGTCGGCAGCGCGAGCAGGACCCGGTCGCCGGGCGCCGTGCGGCCGCGGACCTGCCGCGCCACACTGCCGGCCCGGTCGATCAGTTGACGGCGGGTCAGGGTGAGCGGTCCGGCGTCCGGCGACAGGAAGGTGGCCGCAGGCGCGTCCGGTTCCTGCTCGGCCAGGGCGACAGCCCGGTGGAGGAACGTCACGAGAGTCTCCCAAGACAGGTGCGGGTGATCCGGTCGGCGACGGCCGGCACGTCGAGGACGGCCATGTGCCCGCCCGGATGGCGGTGGAAGGTGGTGGCACCGCGGGTGTGGGCGGCCCAGCCGCGCCAGCCGTCCTCGTCGAGCGGGTCGTCCGCTCCCACGAACACGTCGAACGGGATGTCCAGCGGCGGACCGGTCGGCGCCCGCACGCTCGCCGCCAGGGCGAGGTCCCCGCGCAGCGCGGGCAGGAAGAGCGCGAGCGCGTCCGGGTGGTCCAGGATCTCCGGCGGGACGCCGCCCCAGAGCCGGTCGGCGGTCCGGGCCAGCTCCCGGTCCCCCAGCCCCAGCAGCTCGTCGTGGCCGCGCGGGGTGCCGGGCGCCGTCTCCCCCGAGAGGACGAGCGCCCGCGCGGCGCCGGGCACCGCGGCGCACAGCCCGTGCGCCAGCGCGGCCCCCAGGCTGTGCCCCAGCACCACCAGCGGCATCCCGGGCAGCGACCGCAGGGCCCGGGCCAGGGCGTCGACCGCCTCGGCCGCGGAGGCCGGCGCGGGCTCGGCCAGCCGGTTCTCCCGCCCCGGCAGCCTGGCCACCCGCACCTCCACGTCGGCGGGCAGGCCGGCGGCCCAGCGGAACCACGCGGCCGTGCCGCTGCCCGCGTGCGGGAGGATCACCAGCCGCCGGGACGCCCCGGGCCGGGGCGCGGCGGGCAGCCAGAAGTCCGGGTTCATCCGGCCGCTCGGATCGTCCGCCGTCCGTCCAGCGGCCAGCCCGCCCGCGGGTGGCTCGCCTCCAGCACGTCCCGGGCGACCAGCCGCCAGGCCTCGGCGCGCGGCACCCGGGCGATCGCCAGCCGCTCGCGCATCCGCTCGGTCTCGAAGTCCAGGACGTCCTGCGGCAGCGGCACCCCGCCGGGGTCGATGACCCGGACGGCGCCGTTCGTGTCCCGGCCGGTCAGCAGCCGGCCCGCGTTGAACCTGCTCGGCGAGAACGGCACGTCCAGCACCCCGGTGGCGAAGGCCTCCTCGACGCAGCCCCCGACGTCCCCCGGTCGCAGCGCGAGCACCGCCTCCAGCAGGTGCCGCACGGTCCGCTCGATCCGGTGCGCCTCCATCCCGTCGACGGCGCCCGGGTCGGCGGCGGCCAGCTCCAACCCGGCGGCCGCCAGGGCCAGTCCGCGCGCGTTGTCGCGGACGTCCGGGATCCGCAGCGCCTCGGCGGGCGTCTTCACCACCACCCGGTCCGCCCGCGCGAGCGCCGCCGTCCGGGCCGACTCCCGGATCAGCAGCTCGGCCGCGTCCCGGTCGGCCGGGAAGGCCCCCATGAACTGGTGGAAGACGGTGGCGACCCGTACCCGGCCGCCGCGTCCCAGGTACTCCCGCCCGAGCCGTCCCATCACCTCGACGGCCGCCACGTCCTGGGCCCGGCTGCCCTGCTCCGCGTAGGCCAGCGACACCGAGCGCACCCCGGCCCCGACCGCGAGCAGCCCCTCCAGGATGTTGGTGCAGATCGCGAGCGCCGGGGGGATCAGGGTCGCGGTCAGGGTGCCGAAGAACTCCCGGTCGAGCACCACCCCGAGCTCCGCGTACCGGGCGGTGAGCTCGTCCACGTAGCGCCAGCGCGCCAGCGACACCGCGAGCGGCAACTCCGCGTAGTACGGGATGTTGTAGCAGATCGGACCGCCCTCGAAGGCCGTCACGCCGCCCGCGTAGCTGACCTCCGCCAGCAGCCGCGGATCGCGCGCGCTGTGGCGGGTCTGCAACGGCACCGGGCAGGCCGCGCTGATCCTGCGCAGCGTGTCCACCCCGTGGTTGACGACCGGGAACCCGTTGAGCGCGCCGCCGTCCCGGGCGACCTGCGCCACCTCGGCGTACCGCCCGTCCCGGGTCAGCGAGTCGACCTGGAAGGACAGCACCTGCGCGCCCGCCGCGTGCAGGTCCGCGAAGAGCTGCTGCTGGTCGCCGCTGGCGCGCACCCCCGACCGCGGGTGCAGCAGGGTCCGGGCGCCGCCGCCCTGCAGCAGGGCGAGCGAGGGCCGCGCCGCGAGCACCTCGGCGTTGGCCTCGATGTCGCGGGCACCGGCGCCCGTCGGCCACTGGGCGAGGACCTCCGCCCGGCCCGCCGGATCCGGATCCGCACCGCGCCCCGACCGGGGCGGGGGGACCGGGAGGACCGGCGGGCGCACGGTACATCGGGCGCGGCCGGCGAGGTCCTCGGCCAGTGCGGCGACCACCTCGTCGGTGTCGACGAAGCCGCCGTACACCCGCGTGAACCCGCGGGCGAGGAGCTCCGGTGTCCGCCCGGCGACCGCCGGGAGCCCGCCCAGGTACCAGAGACACCCTCCCGGCAGGGCCTCGACCTCGCGCAGGTAGTACTCGGCGTGCCCGTCCATGTTGGAGATCAGCACCGCGTCGCAGCTGTCCGCCATCGCGGCGAAGCGGGCGAAGTCGTTCTGTATACCGAGGCCGACCACCCGGAAGCCGGCCGCCTCCAGTGCGTTCCGGAGCACGAAGAGGCCCACCGAGTGGGAGTCCGCGCCCAACCCGCCGAGCACCAGCGTCGCGCCCTGGGCGGCGCCCTGAAGGGTGCCTTGAAGGCTGCCTTGAAGGGTGCTGCGTACCGCGTCCTGAACCGTGCCTTGAACCGTGTTCTGTCGAGCCACTTCGGACACTCGCCTCTCATCGACAAGACTCGCTGCTGTCCGTGCACGGCGCGCTTCGCACCGTTCTGCTCTGTTCCTGGGATGCGGCGCCGGAATGCGCAGCCGAATTCCCGCGCACCGAAATTCGGAGTCGGGCACGCGGGAACGGCGAATTCGACATCGGCGGACTTACTGCGGACCTGCTGCGGACCTGCGGTGGAAGTGCGGTGGAACTGCGTCGAATCCGCGGCGGAATCACACGAGAACACGTTCCGACCCGGCGGGGAATCCGCCGGCCGCACGGGTGGGAACGTGTTGCGACAGCGCCGCCGTGGCCGTCCGGGCCGGCGGCGGGCCGAGAACGTCGGCGACAGGATGCCCCCGCATCTGTCGGGAAGGGGTGGCTTGGAGAGTCCGAGTCCCCGAGCAGCGGTGCCGGGCGCGCCGGGTGCCGGGCGCTTCCGGTTCCGGCGCATCCGTTCCGGCGCGTCCGGTTCCGGGCCGGCCGAGGAGGGCCCGGGCGCCGGCCGGGGGCGCCTCACCGAGCGGCCGGCGCCGGGTCCGGGTCGCGAGTCGCGGGTCCGGGGCCTGTGCCGGGGCCGGACCCGCGCCCCGGTCAGGCCGCGGCGGCGTCGGCCAGCGAGACCAGGCCTCCCGTCGGCACCTGCACCACGACGGTGCCCCGGCCCAGTTCGAGCGGCCCCTCCCAGAGCACGTGCCCCCGCGCGTTCCGGACGGTCGCCGAAACGTTTCGGCACGGGCCGCCGGAGAGCGTCACCCGGTCGTCGGCGTCGGCGTTGGCCAGCAGGAACTCCGACCAGCCCGCCACCGGCACGTCCACGACCACCGGCGAGTAGCGGGCGACCACCACCGTCCGGCCGTCCCCGGCCCGGACCACCGGGTAGCCGAGTTCGGGGCGGCACGGCACGAACTCGCCCAGCTGGAGGACGTCCGCGTACCTCCGGAAGAAGCCCAGCCAGAAGGAGAGCGCCTCGATCTGCTCCGGCGTCTGCTCCGCCAGGTCGACGGAGACCTGCGGCACCGAGAACAGGATGCTGATCAGCTGCGCGGCGATCTGCTCGGCGCTCTCCTGCGGGTGCCACATGACCATGTCCGCGTGTACGGCGATCGGACCGGCCGTCAGCCGCAGGTCGATGGTGCGCCGGCGGTTCTGGGCCGTGGACAGCGGGCAGTCGACGGCCCGCACCATGGTGGCGTACGGCCAGAAGCCGTGTCCGACGTAGGGCTGGCGGCTTTCCAGCAGCACGGACGGCCGGACGTCGGACGCCTGCGCCACGATCTCCCGGAGCAGTTCGGCCACCGCCTCGCCGACGTCGGCGAAGTCCGCCTCGGGGCCCGCGGGCGGGGCGCCGACGGACGTGAACCGCTCCAGGAAGTCGAACTTGAACCCGTCCATCCCCCACTCGGCGATCGCCCGGACGGTCGTCGCCACCAGGTGGTCGCGGACCAGCGGGTAACGCGGGTCGACCACGATCGCGCGCAAGGGCTCGACCCGCTGCAGCGCGTAGGGCTGGAACTTCTCCCAGACCGCGCTCTCCTGCCCGACCAGCGGCAGGCCGTACCAGAGCAGGTACGCCATGCCCAGCGAGCGGACCCGCGCGACGTGCTCGGCGGTCTCCGGCAGGGACAGCGGCTCCCAGTCACCGCAGTGCCCGAAGGCGCGGGCGCGGTCGGTGGTCATCCACCCGTCGTCGACGATGATGCTGTCGCAGCCGATCCTCTTGGCGAGGGCCGCCTGCCGCTCGATCCGCTCGGGTGAGACGTCCTGCATCAACGCGTACCAGGTCGAGTAGACCGGCATCCGGGCGACGTCCGGTACCCGTCGGTCGCTCCCCGGCCACCAGCCCACCAGGTCCTGGAGGCAGCGGGCGAAGTGCCGGCCGGAGCGGTCGATCCGCAGCCGCAGCACCCTGTCGGACTTGACCCAGAAGCGGAAGTCCCCGGTCGCCTCGACCACTCCGCTGCCGATCACGGCCTCGTCCTGCAGCGCCGCGAACGCGCACAGGGCCCGGTCGTCCTGCCCGATCAGGGCCGCGATCGGCGCACCCCGGACGAAGGACACCGGTGTCGGCGCCGCCCAGGCCGTGGGCAGCCAGTAGGCGTCGTTGTTCGTCGGCGTCCAGTAGGCGGTGGCCCCGGTGCAGGGGATCCGCCACTCGACCCGGACCTCCCCCTCGCCGCGGACCTCCAGTTCGAGCACGCCGTTCCCCAGGTCCGTGGGCCCGGACTCGGTTCCGATGATCCGCAGGTCCAGATCCCCCACCCGGATCTCGTGCGGCACGTCGGCGACAGCTGGGGCGTACGGTTCCCACACCTCGGCCATGCGGCTCCAATCCCTCGTCCCGTGAGCGCTCACGTGAGCTGTCACGGGTCATGCTCGTCGATCACCGCGAGCAAAGTCAAGGCTCTATTTCACGCCGGTAAACCCACCGGTGAGGGCACGGATAAACTGTCCGACGCTGCGGCAATCGCGGCGAAACCGACCTCCCGGAGGAGAGCTCGAATGTCCCCGTCGCCCGCCAAACGACCCACCATCGAGGACGTCGCGCGGGTCGCGGGAGTCTCCCGGCAGACGGTCTCCCGCGCCATCAACGGCAAGGGCGAAATCGACCCCCGGACCAGGGAACGCGTCCTGGAGGCCGCCCGCGCGCTCGACTACCGGCCGAACCGCTTCGCCCGCGGCATGATGCGCCGCGACACGCTCACGCTGGGCATGATCCTTCCCAACCTCACCAACCCGTTCTTCCCCGAGGTCGCCGACGGCGTCATGCACTCGGCCGAGGCGGCGGGCGCGCACGTCGTCATGGTCGCGAGCCGGGCGACCGAGGACGGCGAGCTCGCCGCCCTCGACCTCATCGACCGGCAGACCGACGGCTTCGTCGGCTACCTCCACCACCCCGCCGCCCTCGCCAAGGCCCAGCAGCTGGGCATACCGTTCTCCGTCTTCGGCTGGGAGGCCGAACTGCCCCCGGGGACCGGGCCCTTCAACCGCGTCGACATCGACTTCCGGGACGGCGCCGCGCAGACCCTGGCGCACCTCACCGCCCGCGGACACACCCGGATCGGCATGCTCGACCTGGGCAAGGACAGGCCCCGGAGTCCGCGCGGCCTCCTCTTCGGCGAGCTCGCGGCGCCCCTCGCCCCCGGGGACCGGGCCACCCGGATCGTCGGCGCGGGCAACTCGATCCCGGGCGGGCAGGAGGCCATGGGCCGCCTGCTCGACGCCCACCCCGACACCACCGCCGTCATCACCTACAACGACGTCATGGCCGTCGGCGCGCTCCTCGAACTCGAACGCCGGAACCTGACCGCCCCGCAGGACTGCGCCGTCGTCGGCTGCGACGGCCTCACCATCTCCGAGATCACCAGTCCGCCGCTGACCACGCTCCACATCGACAAGAACCTCCTGGGCGCCCGCTCGGTGGAACAGGTCGTCGCCCAACTCGCCGACCCGGCCCGGCCGGCGGCCCACGCCCTCGTCCGCCCCGAGCTCGTCGTCCGGGCCTCCACCTGACCGACGACACCCCGCCGTCGCACGCCCGCGCCGCGCCCCCGGTCAGCCGTCTCCGGTCCGGGGGCGCGGCACGGGCGGTGCAACGGCGGGCGAGTCCGGCCCGGCACCGGGGAGGTCCGTCCAGCTCCAGCCGTTCCGGGTGGCGAGCCGTCGCAACCGCCCCTCGTTCACCGGAGTGCGGGGCACCAGCCAGGTGCCGTCGGCCCGCTCGCCCATGCGGTTGAGCTCCACGTAGACCGGGGTGGTCAGCTCGTCCGGGGCGGCGGTCCGGACCCGGAGCCATTCGTCCCAGCGCGACACCTCCACGGGCGTGCCGACGCGATCGTCGACCTCGCCCTCGGTGTACAGCACGCCCTCCCGCTCCGCCGCCGGGGAGATGCCGTACTCGTTGGGGACGAGGTGCAGCGGCGTGTCCTCACCCGTGGCGATCCGGTAGCCGCGGCCCCGGACCCCGAGCATCCGCCGCACCTCGTCCAGTTCGGGCTCCAGGGCGCCGACCCGCGCGGGGCAGACCGCGTAGTGGATCACCCTGCACCGGCCCGCCCTCCGACCCGGCCTCACCAGGCCCGCATCGTCCTCGTGCCAGGCGACCCTGGCCGGCACGCGGTGACCGGGCAGGTCCTTGGGCTGCAACGGGATCCACCGGCCCCCGGTGGACATCCTCCACTCGACCGCGGTCAGGCACTCCCTGCACCGCGAGTACGGAGAATAGCCCTCCCCCACCGGCCGGCCGATCGCACCGGCCCAGACCTCCAGGCTCCGCCTACGGTCCTCACCACCGCCATCGCCGCCTGCCATTCCGACGCCCCCTTGTTTTGACGGCTCGTCAAATGTCCGGTATCACGCCAGGCTAAGCACCCCCACTGACAACCGGGCGGCCCTTCCGGAGGCTCGTGAACAGCGGCCGGGCAGCAGGAACCACCGCCCCGAATGTCGGGAGCGCGACCGGCGCCCGGGGGCCGCCGCAGGTGCGCCCCTTTCCGGCCGGTGAGCCGGAAAGGGGCGGCGGACCCCGGCCCCGTCAGCTCCGTCAGGAGACCGCGACGGACTCCGGCCGCTCGATGACCACGAGGTGGCTGAAGACCCAGTGGTCGACGTTGGCACAGGAGTGCACGAAGAACCCCTCGATCGTCTGCACCGTGCGATCGGGCTGCTTCGCACCGCTGTTGACCGCGTAGGTGAGGAGGTTGATGGCCGCCGCCAGGACGTTGGTGGCGAAGTTCACCACCGTCGCGGCCCAGGAGAGGATGTAGTCGCCCCACTTGGGGTTGTCGCGGGCGAGCTTCTGCGCGGCGCCGCAGGAGTCGCCGATCGTGCGGTCGGCCCGTTCCGCCAGTTCTCGCTTCAGGTCACCCATCGACCTCCGCCAGGCGGTCTGGTCGCCGTCCTTGCCGAATTGCCTGGTGGTCTCCTGGGCGTTGTCGGAGGTCTTCCGCTGCAGGACGTTGAGTTGTTCCAGCAGTTCTCCCCAGATCCTCCGCATCCTGTCCGGGGCATCGGGGAACTGGCGGTTCAGGCCGATGACGGGGGCGTTGGAGTTCGGGAGCGGGTAGATCACGGAGTGGTTGACGAACGCGCCGACCGCGGTGGGACCGGTGTCGCTGATGAGGGTGGCGTGGGTCATGAACGCCCTGTGGTGGGCGAGGATGGCGTCCAGGGACGCCGTGAAGGCCGACTCCTGTGCTCTGGCGATATCGGTGGTCATCGGGGATTCCTTCCGGGGGTGGGGGGTTCGACTGGTCGTGTCGGTACGGTCGGGCGCGTCAGCCTGCTTTGGCGAAGCTCTCGGAGTTCTTGCGCAGGATGTCCACGCAGGCCTGGATCTGTGCGGCGGTGGTGCCCTCCCGAGCTGCGTCGATCCACCAGGCGACGAAGGCCGGGCCGGTGTCGTCCGGGTGGTTGCGCCGCCACTTCTGCCACTGCATGCGCACCTCGGCGTAGAGCCCGTACTGGCGCAGGCCCCGGCGGACGACCCGAACGGTCTCGGTGATCCGGGTCGGGTCGGGATCGGCTTGCGGAACCGGCGGGTCGAGCGGGCCGAACACGCCCGCGAGTGCGGTCAGGATGCTGTTGACGCGCCGCTGGGCGTCACGGGTCGCGGCGTAGGTCTGGTTGTACTTGGCCGTGACCACCCGGGAGTACGTCGTCAGCTTGTCGATGTTCGACTGGTAGGCGTCGATGGCCTTCTGGAGGCGTTCGGCGTCCTTCTCCGCACTGGCCCAGCCCAGGCCGATCTCCACTCCGGCGGTGATGAGGAAGCCCACGCCGGCCGCCGCGACACTGGCTCCGGACAGGGCCTCCATCGCTCCTTCGCCGAACGCGGCCGCGACGTCGCCGACGGCCTCCTCGGCGGTGGGTTCGGCCAGCGCGACCCCGAGGTCCTCCAGGGCCGCGGGCAGTTCCTCCAGGGCCTCGGGGGCGAGCCTGCGGGCGAACCCGAGCAGGCCCGCCTTGGTCAGCTGCCCCAGTTTGATCACCAGTTGGCCGAGGATCATGCCCCCGCCGTAGCCGTTGAGCGCCTGGGTGATGTCCAGCGGAAGGGTGCCCTTCGGGCGGCCTTCCGGGTCCGGGTACTCGGCGTTCGCGGCGGCGAGCAGGGTGACGAGGTCCTGGTCGGAGTCGTTGGCGACCTCGGCGATGACGGCGAGCGTGGCGACGGCCGCGGCGAGCGTGCGGTAGTCGGCCCGCTGTGCGCGCAGGGCGTCGACCTGGGTGGCGATCCGGTTGTTCAGCAGCACCGCGGAGGAGTGCAGGGCGACCGCGCGGGCGTGCAACTCGCTGACGTGGTAGACGCCTTCGGCGATCGCCGACTCCACCGTCTGGCGCTTCACCTCGGCGTCGCCGGGGAAGTGGAAGCTGGGCATTCCCGACATGGACTCACCTTCTTTCGCAGGGGGTTCAGGAGCCGGCCGAGCCGAGGACGCGGGCCAGGCAGGCCGTGGTCCACTCGCGCGAGAAGCCCTCGACGGCGGCCCTGGTCTTCCAGTCCTCGATGGCGGCCGTGTCTCCGCGCGGGTGGGTGGTCAGCTCATCGCGGATGCGGACCGGGAGGGCGAGGACGGGCGCCGCGACCATGAGGAGCCCGAGCACCTTCGGGAGGCCCGCCAGGTCCTCGGCCGGCGGGGTGTGGTCGATCGCCTGCGCCAGGGCGGGGAGCATGGCCCTGTGCGGGCCCAGCACCCGGATCATCGCCTCGTGGCAGGCCCGTTGGCGGCGGAGGGCGGCGTCGTCGACCCCGGGCAGCGCAGCCTCCATCGCGGCGAGCAACCGCTCGGCGGTGGCGGCCTGACGATCCATCAGCCCAGAGAGGTCCGGCCACTGCCCCGGGTCGCGGTGCCAACGGCGACGCAGCTCGGGCAGGCCGAGGACTCCCGGGAGCAGCGCGGCGGTCCGGGCCAGTGTCGAGGCGCCGGCCTTGCGCAGACGGGCCTCGATCTCCTCAGGGGCGACCTCCGGACCGAGGTCCGCGGCCCGCAGCGGCACCGGCGGCCCTTCCGCGGTCCAGGACAGCCCTTCCTGCCTGGCGGCGGCGAGCAGGTCGGCGCAGGACTCCTCGCCGCCGAGGAGGTCCTGGGCGATGGCGCCGAACCACCAGGGGGTCGCGGTGTACACCGCGGGCAGGCGCGCGTGCAGGTAGAGCGCGGAGGCCGACGCGGGCAGCGATCCGGGCCGTGGGCCGCCGGCGGCGGCCGCGTAGCGGCCCGAGTGGAGTTTGTCGTGGAAGGACCGGTAGGGCTTCGGTCCGGCGGTCAGTGCCGCTTCGCCGAGGCGGGCCAGCATCTCGACGGCGATCAGGTACCGCAGCGTGTCCAGCGCGCCGATCAGGGGTGCGGCGCGGGCCGCCAGGACCCGTTCGAGGTAGGTCAGCCGGGTGGCGACCTCGTCCGGGCGGACCGTCGGGGCGGGTCGTGCGGGAAGCGGGCTCGTGGTGGTGGTCATCGGCGTTCTCACCCTCTCAGCGGCCGAGGGCGGCGACGGGCTTCTGCGGGTCCGTGGAGTAGGCCCGCTTCGACACCTCGACGAGCAGCTTGGCGTACGCGTCCAGCTTCTCCTGCGTGATCTGGGTCGATGCGCCCTGGAGGTACCAGTCGAGGAACTGCTGCTGGGTGGCCTTGGGATTGCGGAGCATGTAGTTGTGGCGCTTGGCCTTCATGTCACTGAAGATCAGGTAGTGGTTGGTGGTGGCCAGGCCGTAGGCGTACCACTCCGGTTGGTAGCCGTAGCCGACCCGCGGCGGCTGGGGGTAGTCCGGCCTGGTTCCGAAGATCTCCACCATGCCGTTCACGAAATCGCGCAGGCGCTTCTGCTCGACCACGATCTGCCCCTCGGCCTGCGCGATCTTCGTGGTCAGGGTCGTGGTGCCCTGCGTCATCTTGTCGGTGGCCTTCTGGAGGGCGTCGATCTCCTTGTCCAGCTGGTCCCGCTCCGTGGCGCCGGAGATCGCTCCGCAGATGACGTCGATGCCCACCGCGACGGCGAGGCCGATACCGATGCCGACCCACTCGCTGATGCTGGCCCGGCCCATGGCCTCGACGGCGGCCTTGCCCTCGACCTCGCGGCCGACCGAGGCCTCGGTGATCTCCGCGGTCTCCTCGCCGATCGGCGGCGCGCTCTCGCCCTCGGGAAGCCTGGTGGTGCCGCCCGGGCTCTCCGGGTCGATGCGGGTGCCGGAGTCCTCGGAGGTCGAGACGCCCGAGCGGCCCGCGGCATCGAGCATGGTCGCCTCCGGCTTGACGATCCCCTTCGCCACCCGGGCGATCCCCTTGCGGACTCCCGGGGGAAGCGCCTCGACGAAGGCCGTCCCGGCCCGGCCCATCGCCTTGAGTGCGTAGTTCCCGATACCGAGCTCGGCGAGGTAGGAGATGATCTCGGCGGGCAGTGCCCCGTTGGCCGGCTCCTCCAGCGCCTTGACGGTCTCGCGGTACTTCAGGTAGTCCTCCTCGTTCAGGTGCGCCTCGGTGATGGTCATCATCAGCAGCAGGTTGACGGACACCATCCGCTTGTAGTTCGTGACCCGGACGTCGGCGGTGATGCCGTCCTTCAGGATCGTCTCCTGCGCGTCGAGTGCCGCCCGGTGCAGCCGGTTGACCTCGTCGCGGCGGTGGGGGAGGTGGTAGATCCAGTCACCCCAGGGAATCGCGCCCATGCGGCCCACTCCTTCGTCATTCGTATGCGGATCTGTTGTCCACCGCCAGTCATCGGCAGGCCTCGGCGGCGACTTGAGCCGTCCTCCGCGCCCTGTCCCTGCACTCTGTCCTGCACGCTGTCCTGCACTCTGTCCCTGTCCCCGCGCCTTGTCCCGCGTCCTGTCCCCGCGCGCCGGGCCGACACACCTCGCCGACCGGCGGATCCCGGCCCCGGGAACCACCCCGTCCTTGACCGAGAAGCATGCTCTGGCCAGGGGCGATGGGTCGGTATCATGCGCCCGGGGGTTTTTGCGGGCGGAGGGGGACGGCCGGTGGGTGGGTTGCGGTTCGCGGTACTGGGACCGGTACGGGGGTGGCGGGACGGCGGCGAGCTCGCGCTCGGGTCACCGCAGCAGCGGAGCCTTCTGGTCTCGCTGCTGCTGCGCGCCAACCACCCCGTGTCGGCCGGTCAACTCGTCGACGACCTGTGGGGCGAGGAACCGCCCGCCAAGGCCACGGCCGCGATCCGGACGTACGTCCACCGCCTGCGCCGCGTCCTCGGGCCCGCCGCGCTGGCCTCGGTCGGCGGGGGCTACCTGCTCACCGTGGATCCCGGGGGGCTGGACATCCACCGCTGCGAGGAGCTCGTCGGTACGGCGAAGGAGCTCCGCGGCGGCGGGGACAGCGCCGGCGCCGCCGCCGCCCTCCGCTCGGCGCTGGCCCTCTGGCAGGGCGAGCCGGTGGCCGGGCTCTCCGGCCCCTACGTGGAGCGGCAGCGCGGCGAGTGGACCGAACGCCGGGTGACCGTCCTGGAGTCGTGCCTGGAGGCCGAGGTCGAGGCCGGGCCGTCCGGCGAGGCCGTCGCCGAACTGACCGCGGTCACCGCCGAACACCCGCACCGGGAACGGTTCTCCGAGCTGCTGATGCTCGCCCTCTACCGGACCGGCCGGCAGGCCGAGGCCCTCAGCGTGTACCGCGCGACCGACCGGCGGCTGCGGGCCCAGCTCGGCGTCGCCGCCGGGCCGGGTCTGCGCGAGCTGCAGCGCCGGATCCTGGTGGCCGACGCCGCCCTCGTGGCGACCGCACCGCCCCGGCCCGCCACCGCCGCGGCCCGCCTGCCGCACCAGGCACCGGTGCGGCCGACCCAGGTCCCGGCCGACCTCGCCGACTTCACCGGCCGCGAGGCACAGACCGAGGCGCTGCGGACCGTCCTGCTCGCCCCCGACGCCGTGCCCGTGGCGACCGTGTCGGGCCTGGGCGGCGTGGGCAAGACGGCCCTGGTCGTCCATGTCGCGCACGGGCTGGCCGCCGACTTCCCCGACGGCCAGCTCTACGCCGACCTGCACGGCGCCGACGGCCGCCCGACCCTGCCCGAGGAGGTGCTGAGCGCCTTCCTCCGCGCCCTCGGCGTGCCGGCGGACGCGCTGCCCGCCGGGCTCGCCGAACGCTCCGCCCAGTTCCGCTCGCTGCTCTCCGGCCGACGCGTGCTGGTGGTCCTCGACAACGCCCGGGACGCCGAACAGATCAGGCCGCTGCTGCCCGGCCGGCCCGGCTGCGCCGTGCTCGTCACCAGCCGGGCCACCCTCGGTTCGCTTCCCAACGCGCACGTCGTCGTGCTGCCGGCCTTCGCCCCGGAGGAGGCCCTCGGCCTGCTCGGCCAGGTGGTCGGCGGGCAGCGGCTGCGGGCCGAGGAGGACGCGGCCGGGGAGCTCGTCCGGCTGTGCGGCCACCTCCCGCTGGCCGTGCGCATCCTCGCCGCCCGCCTGGCCTGCCGGCCGGGGTGGACGATGGCCCGGCTGCTCGACAAGCTGTCCGAGAATCGTCGCCGACTGGACGTGCTGCGCACCGGGGACCTCGCCGTCGAGTCGGCGTTCCGCTTCGGCTACGACCAGCTGACGCCCGACCAGGCCCGGGCCTTCCGCCTGTTGGCGGTGCCGGACGTGCCGGACCTGTCGCCGGGTGCGGTCGCGGCGGTGCTGGCCCTGCCCGAGCACGAGGCCGAGGAACTGGCCGAGTCGCTGGTCGACTGCTCGATGCTGGAGACCGCGCCACCGGACGGCTACCGGTACCACGACCTGCTGCGTGCCTTCGCCCAACGACTCACCCCGGACTCGGACTCGGACTCGGGCACGGGCCCGAGCACGGAAACCGAGGCAGGCACCGAGGCGGGCACCGAGGCAGGCACGAACACCGAGGCCGAGGCGGACCACCCGGCCGCCGTCCTCACCCGCCTGCTGGTCCTGCGACACGCCGAGACCGTCGCGGCCCTCGGCCCGTCCGCCACCCGCGCGGCCCTGCCCGGCGCCGGTGCGCCGCACGCTCCCGACTCCCGCACGGTGGCCCGCGGCCGCGGCGAGTACCAGGGCACCGGCGCCCTGGTCGGCCAGTACGCCGGGCTCCCCACGCCGACCCGGCTCGACCTGGCGGCCGAACTGCTGCTCGGGTGCAGCCTGTTGTGCGAGACCGGCCAGGCCACCCGGCCGCTGGGGCACGCCGCCAAGGTCCTGCTCCAGGCCGCCGTCCGGCAGGACGACCGCACGGCCGAGGCCCGGGCCCGGCTGGTGCTCGGACGGCTGCTGACCGAGGTCGGCTCCGAACCCGCGGCCCTCGGCGAGCTGCTCAGGGCCCGCGACCTGTGCACCGCCCACGACCTGCCGGGGCCGCTGCTCGCCCTGGCCCACGCCTCGCTGGCCGCCCTGTTCCGCCAGGTCGGCCGGCCGGGCGACGCGGTCGACGGCTTCACGGCGGCGATCTCGGTCTGGGAACGGCTCGGCGACCGGCGCTCGGTGGCAGGCGAACTGCTCAACCTGGCCGGCGCGTTGATCGAGCTCGACCGGTTCGAGGCGGCGGTCCGCGTCGTCGACCAGTCCCTGCTGATCTGCCACCAGCTCGCCGACCACGAGCTCCAGGCGCTCGCCCTCGACTCCTTGGGGACGATCGCCCACGACCGCGGCGAGTTCGAGCAGGCCCTGCGCCACCAC
This sequence comes from Kitasatospora sp. NPDC058170, assembly GCF_042883905.1. NCBI lineage: Bacteria > Bacillati > Actinomycetota > Actinomycetes > Kitasatosporales > Streptomycetaceae > Kitasatospora > Kitasatospora sp. NPDC058170. Next base: position 216,135 of record NZ_JBHVUV010000007.1, on the reverse strand, counting down.
CGCGGCGCCCTCGCCCTGCTGCGGCCGGACGACCGGCGCCGGACGGGCCGGACGCTCCTGCGGCTCACCGAGTCGCTGCGCGCCCTCGGCCGCGGCGAGGAGGCGGTGGAGGCGGCCGACCGGGCGGTCGAGGTGCTGACGCTCGACGGCGACCGCCGGGGACGGGGACTGGCCCTGGCGGCGCTCGGTGACGCGCTCGCCGACCGCGACGCCACCCAGGACGCGGCCCGGGCCTGCCGGTCGGAGGCCTACGACATCCTGGCGTCCATCGGCTCCCCCGAAGCCGACCGGCTGCCCGCCCTGATCGGCCTCGGCCGGCCCGCCGACCGGCCCCGCCGCCAGTGGCCGTCCTGGCTGCCGGGGTGAGCCGGACAGCCGGGGTGACCGGCGTGACCCGGGCAGCCGGGGTGACCGGGGCAGCCGGCCCGACGGCTCAGGACACCGTCCACACCTGGTTCTCCGCGGTCGAGCAGGCCGACACCCTGGCCCACCGGGCGATTCCGTCGGACGTCAGGCACTCCCTGGTGTAGGAGTTGACGATCTGGTAGCCGCCCGGGACCGGCACGAAGGACCAGACCTGGTTCTCGACGACCGGCGGGTTCGTCCAGATCTGCACGCTCCCGCTGCGCCAGTCCAGATCCAGCACCTTGGTGAAGTTGCTGGAGCCGTTGCGCAGGTAGTACTTCCCCTCGGCGACCTTGTCCAGCCGCCACGTCTGCGCCAGCGTGCCGTTGATGAGGTAGGTGCCGACCAGGTTGCCGTCCTTGTCGGTGGAGTTGGAGTTGTCCAGCGCGCCTCCGGTGCCGATGATCTGCACCATGGCGGGCAGCTGCGGCTTCGGCTGCTGCGTGGGCTGCGGCGGCGTCGCGGACGCCGTCGGCGGCACCGGTTCACGGGTGGTGGGCTGGGTCGGGGCGGTGGAGGTCGGCGCGGGCGCGGCGGGGTTCTGGCCGCCGGCGGTCGCGATGGACGAAGGATCGGCCGGACCCGGCCCGACCGGCGGGGCCGGGGTCGGCCCGGGTCCGGCGGGGTTCTGACCGCCGGTGGGCACGACGGAGACCGGATCGGCCGCAGCCGGGGTCGACGCGGACGCGGCGGGGTTCTGACCTCCGGGGGTCGCGACGGAGGAGGCATCGGCCGCACCCGGCCGGACGGTCGCGGCGGAGGTCAGGTCGGCGACCGGCTCGGGCCCGGCACCGGCTGCGGGACTCTCGCCCGCTCCCGGTCCGGCCGGCGGCGCCGGAACCGCCGCCTGGGCGGGCTGCTCTCCGGCGAGCGGGCGGTCGGCTGCCACCGGCACGGGAGCGCCCGGCCCCGCGAGGTCGGCCGTCGGCGGCCCCGCGGCGACGACGACGCCGTCCGGCGTGCCGCCCTGGTCGGAGGGGATCACCGTCGCTCCGGCGGCCCCGCCCACGCAGAGCAGCGACAGCACCGTCACCCCGACCAGCCCGCGCAGGCGGAACCCGGCCCGCGCTGCGCGTCCGGCGGCCCGCGGTGCGCGTCCGGCGGTCGGCCGGGGCCGGACCGGAGCCGGCGGCGCCTCCTCCCCCACCTGCACGAGGGCCTCCCGCACCGCCGCGGCCATCGCCGCCGCGTCGGACCAGCGCCCGCCGGGTTCCTTGGCCATCGCCCGCTCGACCAGCGCCCACACCGGTGCGGGCACGCCCTCGGGAAGCGGCGGCACGGGCTCCGTCAGGTGCTTGAGGATCACCTCCAGGGCGGTCTCCCCGTCGAAGGGCAGCCGCCCGGCGAGGCATTCGTAGAGGACGACGCCGAGTGCGTAGAGGTCCGCCGAGGCGGTGACGGTCCCGGTGGAGGCCTGTTCCGGCGCCTGGTAGGCGGCGGTGCCGAGCACCATCCCCGGGACGGTCAGCCGGGCGTCGCACCCGGGCCGGGCGATGCCGAAGTCCGCGATCACCGTCCGGTCGGCGCGGACCATCAGGTTGGCCGGCTTGATGTCCCGGTGGACCACCCCCGACGCGTGCGCGGCCTCCAACGCCTCCAGCACCTGGAGCGCCGTCCGGAGGGTCTCCGCCACCGGCAGGGCGCCGCGGCGTTCCAGCACCGCGCTCAGCGGCTCCCCGTCGATCAGCTCCATCACCAGGTAGCCGACCGAGCGCCGCCCGTCCGCGGGGCTGTGCCCGTAGTCGTAGACGCCGACGATGCCCGGGTGCCGCAGCTGCGCCATGACGCGGGCCTCGGCGTGGAAGCGCTCGGCGAAGCCGGCCTCGTCCAGCAGGGCCGGCTTCACCACCTTGACCGCCACCCGGCGGCCCAGGACCTCGTCCTCGGCGAGCCACACGTCGCCCATCGACCCGCCGCCCAGCCAGTCGACCAGCCGGTAGCGGTCGGCGAGCACGGTGCCACGCATTGTTCTCCCTGAATCAAGCCCGAGGACCGGAGCGAATCCGCGGACCGGCCCGGTTTCCTGGGCACGCCCTGGTCCGGGGCGCGCTCCGAAGATCATGGCACCGACAAATAACTACTGACTTGCCATCATATGAATCGCGCCAGAACCGGGCCATTCCCGCCCCTCACACGGCTCCCTCGGCTCCCACGGCTCCCACGGCTCCTCCCGGTTCCGGAAAAGGGCCGGGTGGTCCGACGAGTACGTCGGACCACCCGGCCCTGGGTCGTGCGGTCACTCCTCGGGGAGGTGGCCTCCCGAGGGGATCAGGTCCTGTCCACCGGTCAGGACCTCAGGTGCAGTGGATCTTCTGGCAGTTCGGCGTCGGGGTCCGGTGCTGGACTCCCTGCTGCCACTGGAGCCGCGGGATGGAATTGATCAGGGCCAGGACGAAGTCGAGCGTGGCCTGCGCGAGGTTGACCGGTATGCCGGCCGCCGCCAGGGTACTGTCGTCGACCCACCAGATCGTCAGGGTGCCGGACTGGTTGACCTCCAGCCAGGCTCCGGTGCGGCCCAGGGTGCCGGTGGCCCAGCAGACCCTGTTGCCGTCGCCGTAGACGACGAAGTTGCCGTCGGTCTGCATGGTGGCCCGCCGTCCGCACCCGGTGCTGTTCGGTGCCGTCCACTCCACGACCGAACTCGTCTGGCCGGTCCAGTCGCTGGCCCAGCTGTAGACCAGTTCCAGCGTGCCGTCGTCCTTCATCCGCAGGGTGGTCGACTGGTCGGCGCTGCCGCTGGTGATCGCGTTGCCGCGGCAGAGGTTCCAGCCCTTCCACATCCAGCCGCCCCGCTGCTCGGCGCCCGGTGGCTGGCTCCCGCAGGTGTCCGGCTGCGGGCCGCCGCCACCACCGGTGTTGCCACCGCCGGAGCCGGAGCCGGAGCCGGAGCCGGCGCCCGGGGTCGGGCCGGCCTGGACGTTGTCCAGCCGCCAGCGCTGCTTGTCGGAGCCGTCGCAGCGCCAGACACCGAGCTGCTCACCGGCGTTGTTCGCGGTCAGGCAGCCGCCGTCGGTGTCGCTGACCAGCCGGTACCAGCCGTTCCCGGCGTCGTTGAACGTCCACCGCTGGTTGGCGTTGCCCCCCTGGTTCTGGATCAGGTGGGTGCGGTGACTGCCGGGGTCGTGGTCCATGACCATGCCCTGGCCCGGGGCGGCCTTGCCGTCCGTGAGCAGGGTCTCGACGATCCAGTGACCGTTGCCGGCGTCCCAGAACGCCCACCGCTGGGCGGGGTTGCCGTTGCCGCCCAGCGCCTTGATCGAGGTGCCCGAGGCGGTGCTGCCGGTGTCGAGGTCGGCGACCAGGCCGTTGTTGTTCGACCGCAGGGTCGCGACCTGGCTGTTGCCGACGTTCGGCCGGACGATCGGGCCGGTGGTCGTGCCCGGCTGGGGTTGCGGCTGGGGCTGGGGTTGGGGCTGCTGCGGTGCGGTCGGGCCGTTCGCGACGTTGCCCAGCCGCCACTTCTGCCGGTTGCTGCCGTCGCAGGGGCTGACGGCGAGGGCTTCACCGGGGTTGTTGGCGGTCAGGCAGTTGTTGTCGGTGTCGCTGGTGATCCAGAACCAGCCGCCTCCCGCGTCCCGGAACGCCCAGTGCTGGTTGGCGTTGCCGTCCATGGTGCGGATCAGATGGGTGCGGTGGTTGCCCGGGTCGTGGTCCATGACCATGCCCTGACCGGCCGCCGCCTTCCCGTCGGTCAACAGCGTCTCCAGGATCCACCGGCCGTTCGCGGTGCTCCAGAAAGCCCACCGCTGGGCGTCACTGCCGTTCGGACCGAGGGCCTTGATCGACGTGCCGGAGTTCGCCACCCCGCCGTCGAGGTCCGCGACCATCCCGTTGTTCGCGGACAGCAGGGTGGCGACGCGGTTGTCCGCGACCCCGGGGTTGAGCACCGCTCCCGTGGCCGGGTTGGGCGGGTTCGGGCCCTGGGCGAGCCCGTCGAGCCGCCACCGCTGCCGGTCGCTGCCGTCGCACGGGCCCACCGCGAGCGCCTCGCCCGGGTTGGTGGCGGTGAGGCAGTTGTTGTCGGTGTCGCTGGTGATCCAGAACCAGCCGTTGCTCGCGTCGTGGAACGCCCAGTGCTGGTTGGCGTTGCCGTCCATGGTGCGGATCAGATGGGTGCGGTGGTTGCCCGGGTCGTGGTCCATGACCATGCCCTGACCGGCCGCCGTCCTCCCGTCGGTCAACAGCGTCTCCAGGATCCACCGGCCGTTGCCCGCGTCCCAGAAGGCCCAGCGCTGGGCGTCGCTGCCGTTCGGAGCGAGCGCCTTGATCGACGTGCCCGAGCCGGTGTTCGAGCGGTCCAGGTCCGCCACCATCCCGTTGTTCGCCGAACGGAGCGTCGCCACCTGGTTGTTGCGGACTCCTGGGTTGACGACGGGCGCGGCGCCCGGGTTCGGCCGGTCGGGCTGACCCGGCTGGCCGGGCGGGTTGGGACCGTCGGAGACGTCACCGAGGCGCCACTTCTGGCGGTCGGAGCCGTCGCAGGGGCTGACGGCGAGGGCTTCACCGGGGTTGGTGGCGGTCAGGCAGTTGTTGTCGGTGTCGCTGGTGATCCAGAACCAGCCGCCTCCCGCGTCCCGGAACGCCCAGTGCTGGTTGGCGTTGCCGTCCATGGTGCGGATCAGATGGGTGCGGTGGTTGCCCGGGTCGTGGTCCATGACCATGCCCTGACCGGCCGCCGCCTTCCCGTCGGTCAACAGCGTCTCCAGGATCCACCGGCCGTTCGCGGTGCTCCAGAAGGCCCAGCGCTGGGCGTCACTGCCGTTCGGGCCGAGCGCCTTGACCGACGTGCCCGAGCCGGTGTTCGCGCCGTCCAGGTCCACCACCATCCCGTTGTTCCCGGAGACGAGGGTGGAGACCTGCCCGGTGCCGATCCCGGGGTTGACCACCGTTCCGGTGCCCGGCTTCGTCACCGGCGGCTGCGGCGGCACCGCGCGGGCCGGGACCGCGCCCAGGCCCCAGCGCTGCGAGTCGCTGGCGTTGCAGTCCCAGATCTGCAGGGCGGTGCCGTTCACGGCGTTGCCGCCGGTCACGTCCAGGCACTTGCCCGAGGCCGGGTTGACCAGCGAACTGTCCTTGCCCTGCTGCCAGTTCTGCGCGGCGGTGCCGTTGCAGTCGTACAGGCCCACCCGGGTACCGCGCCCGGTGGCGCCCCCGGCCACGTCCAGGCACTTGCCGAACGTCTTCAGGACGAACACGCCGCTGCTCGCGGACGGGGTCCACTGCTGGGCGGCGGTGCCGTTGCAGTCGTACAGCTGGACCGGGGTGCTGTTGGCGGTGTTCCCGCCGGTGACGTCCAGGCACTTGCCGGGGAACGCCGAGTGGACGGGAACCGCGCCCTTGTCACCGCCACCACCGCCACCGTCACTGCCGCTACCGGTCGGGCCGGTGAGCCGCCACTTCTGGCGGTCGGAGCCGTCACAGGTGCCGACGGTCAGCGGCTGCCCCTCGGCCGCGGAGGTCAGGCAGCCGCCGCCGTCGCCGTTGACGACGGTCGACCAGCCGTTGTCGGCGTCGGCGAACTTCCACTGGAGGCCCGGCCGGCCGGACGCCGCGGTCTGGAGCGCGGTCCGGTGGGTGCCGGCGTCGTGCCCGAGAACCATCCGCTCCTCCGGACGGCTGCCGCCGTAGGTGAGCCTGGTCTCGATCAGCCAGTTCCCGTTGCCGCGGTCCCAGAACGCCCACCGCTGGGCGTCGGTCCCGTTGGGCTGCCACGCCTGCACGGGCGTGCCCACGGCGGGCACGCTGCCGCGCACGTCGGGCACCAGCTGGGCGTCGGCCGCCGAGGCGATGCCGATGCCCGCCGCAGGATCCGGCCGCGGCCCGCTGCCCGGACCTGAGCCCGGGCCTGAGCCCGGGCCGCTACCCGGACCGGTGCCCCACACCGGCAGGGCGGGGAACCAGGGGAAGCTCGGCAGCCCGATGCCGGGAAGCGAGGGGACGGGGCCGCCGGGGGTCCCGGTGCTGGGGTCGGGGTTGCCACCGGTGCTGGGATCGGGGGTGTTGGGGTCGGGGGTGGTCCCGCCGGGGTCGGGGTCGGGCGTACCGGTACCGGGGTCAACCGGGTTGTCGCACCGCCCGGGTGCCGGATCCTGCGGGATCGGCTTGGTCGGCAGGTTGGGGAAGCCCGAGACCGCGGGCCACGGCGTGGACGGCAGGCCGGGGAGGGCCGGCCACGGCACACCGGGGAAGCCCGGGACGGACGGCCAGGTCCAGGACGGGAAGCCGGGCAGCGACGGCCAACTGCCCGCCGGCAGGTTCGGCGCACCCGGCCAGGAGATGGCGGGCATGTCCGGGTGACCCGGCCACGGGACGTCCGGAGAGCCGGGCACCGCAGGCCACTTCACGTCCGGGTACCCGGGAACGGTCGGCCACTTCAGCTCGGGATGACCGGCGACACCCGGTGTGGCGGGCCGGTGCCCCCCGGGGACGACCACGTCGCTTCCGGTGTCGGCTCCCGGAGCGGACGGCGAGGGCAGGATCGGCCAGGGCACGTCCTTGGTGCCGGGCATCACCGGCCAGGGCAGGTTCGGGAAGCCGTGGACGGCCGGCCACTCGCCGCCTCCCGGCCGCTCCGGCCAGGGCGACGGGGGCAGCTTGGGTGCTCCCGGCCAGGCCACCGCCGGCAGATCGGGCCGCCCCGGCATCGGCACGTCCGGGTAGCCCGGCACCGACGGCCACGGGATTCCCGGCGCACCGGGAAGCGCGGGCCAGGTCAGCTCGGGGTGGCCCTTGACGGTCGGCCACGGCAGTCCCTGGTAACCGGGCACGGTGCGAGCCGCGCCCGGAACGACCGGGTCCGCGGGGACGCAGGGCACCGACAGCTTCCAGGTCTGCGCGCTGCCGCCGTCGCACGGCCTGACGCCCAGTCCGGCGGACTCCTGCCCCGCCGTGGTCAGGCACTGCTGGTCGGCCGCACTGACGAGGCTGAACGCGCCGTCGCCGGCCGCCTTGAACGTCCACTGCTGGTCGGCGCTGCCGTTCGGCCTGCCCGCGGCGTCGTTCTGCACGGACGACACCGAGGTGTTGTGGCTGGAGGGGTCCTGCCGCAGGACGAGGCCCTGGGCGAGCGCGCTCTCCAGCACGAACCGATCGGTCGACACCTCGCGCAGCCGCCAGTTCTGCGAGGCGGTGCAGTTGCGCGGGTAGGCCTGGACCGCCGTGCCGTTCGACGCCACGCCGCCGCGCACGTCCAGGTCGAAGACCGGGCTGTAGGCCGAGGCCGAGGCGGTCAGCCGGTACGTCGCGCCGTCCAACGGCCGCGGGCCGCCGCCGGGGGTGCCGGGCGCGGCGCCGGGAGCCGTGCCGTCACCGGGCACCGGTTCCGCCGAGGCCGTCCGCGGCGCCGTGCCGGTGGCACCGGCCAGCGCGAGCGACCGCAGGCCGGCCGGCACGACCGCCGCCGCCGTGGTGGTGGTGGGATTCACCGGACAGCGCGGTTCCTCGGTCGGGGGCCTTCTGAGGCACGCCTCCCGGTCCGCCGCCTGGGGTGCGATGACCACGACCCCCGCCTGCGGGCCCCAGCCGTACTGCAGCAGGTCCGGCATGGAGTCCCGGGGCGGATCGGCCGCGTTCCTGTTCGGAACGGTCTCCAGCAGCCGCATCTCCCCAGATGCCTCCATACCGTTGGCCGCACGAACGAACTTCTGGGTCACCTTCGTCGCGGACACGATGAAACTGCCCGGTATCCGTCCGACCGCGGCCCATTCGAACTCCCCCACAGCATTCTGGGGAAGGTTCTGGTACTGCGAGGAAATGTCGAAGAAGCGCTTGTCAGGGCGTATGACGTAGACCCAGCCCGTCTTCTCCGCCACGCCGGGCCCCTCGTCGGTGCCGACCCGGGAGAATCCGCTGTGCACGGCGGCGAAACGCCTCGCCACCCTCATGTCGGACGTCGTGCTCACATAGCCGGACTTGGCGGTGCTGTGCCCGGTTGCCGCGTCGCCGCCGATGTGGCGGGGCACCGAGAAGTCCGGCGCGCCCTCCGCCGCCACGCCCTTCGCGGTGAACCCGTCACGGAACACCGTCTCCGGGTCGACCCCTTCGGCCGGCCAGCCTTCGTCAGGACCGTCACCCCTGTCGCTCCGCAGGTTCAGCCCCACCCCGCGGTAGACGAACTGGGGCAGCTTCGTGCTCGTGTCGAAGCACGGATGCAGGAACGGCGGCGCCTGGGTCGCCGCCTGCGCGGCCGGTGCGACGGCGCCCAGCAGAGGGAGCGTCATCACCCCCGCGATCGTCACGGCCACCAGGGACCGGAGTCTGGAACCGAAGAAATCCCGGCGCATGGGCGTCGGAAACCTCACCTTCACATCAACGTTCTGACCAGCCCGGGGCCGAGACGGCCGCGGGCTCGCACGAACGTAGGCAGAGGTGATCAACAACGCGTATACGCCCTGTCAACAGGGCCGGCGCCGCACCCCGGTCCAGCCCGGGCGCCGGGCCGCCACATCAGGACGCCAGGGCACGGAGCAGGGCCAGGCCCTCCGCGGACCCGGGGTCGGGGGCGGCCTGGTACACCACCAGCTGCTGCTCCGGGGCGCTGTTGACGGTGAACGTCTCGTAGCGCAGATCGAGGTCGCCGATCTGCGGGTGGCGGAACTTCTTCGAACCACCCGACTTGCCGTGCACCTCGTGCCGGGCCCACAGCACTCTGAACTCGGGGCTCCTGAGGGAGAGTTCGCCGACGAGTTCGGTCAGCCCCCGGTCCTCGCGGTCCCGGCCCGCGGCACTGCGCAGAGCGGCGACCGAGGCGCGGGCCGCCTCGTCCCAGTCGCGGTGGAACGACCGTGCGGCCGGGTCGAGGAACGTCATCCGCAGCAGGTTGTCCGTCCGTGTGAACGCCGCGTAGAGGGCATCGGCCAACGGGTTGAGCGCCAGGACGTCCAGCGAGCGGCCGAGCACCAGGCCGGGCGTGGCCAGGGCTCCCAGCAGCTCCCGAACCGCGGGCGGGACCCGCTCCGGGCCCTTCCTGCGACGGCGGGGACCGGGCGGAGCAGTCAGGTGGACCAGGTGCACCACCGCCTCCTCGTCCAGCTGGAGCGCGCGGGCGACGGCGTGCACCATCTGCCGGGAGGGATTGCGCTCGCGCCCCTGCTCCAGGCGCGTGTAGTAGTCGGTGCTCACCCCGGCGAGCAGGGCGACCTCCTCCCGGCGAAGACCGGGGACCCTCCGGTAGCCGGCGGCGGTGACACCCGCGAGCTCGGGTGGCAGCTGTTCACGGCGGGCACGCAGGTACTCCCCGAGGGGATTGCCACGCGACAGGGACTCGTCAGTGCGCATGCTCCTGAGCCTAGGGTCCGTGAGCCGCCGGACCGTAGCCCTGATCCACGGTGCAACACACCCAGGAACAGCGCGGCCTGGAACCCTCCCCGGGCAGGTGCCAGGTTGGGTCGTCATGAGCAGCGATCAGTTCCACCCGTACGTCGGACAGTCCGCCACGCACGCCGTCCACCGCCCCACCGACACCGCACGCCGCCCCCTCCTGGAGCAGCTGCTCCGAACCGCCGGCGACCCTGGGCGCCGCATCCTGTTCACCGGCGCCACCGTCCTCACCATGGACCCCGCCCTGGGCACCCTCGACGTCGGCGACCTGCTCGTGACCGGCAGCACCGTCACCGCCGTCGGCCCCGACCTCCGCGCCCACGGGGCCGCGACGGACGCGATCGTGGTCGACGCCGCCGGGACCATCCTCACCCCCGGCTTCGTGGACACCCACCGGCACGCCTGGCAGGCCCAGTTGCGCCGGACCATGCCCGACGTGAACGACCTGGCCGGCTACGTCTCCACCACGCTCGCCGAGTACGCCCCGGCCTACCGGCCCCGCGACATGTACATCGGCACCAGGCTGGCCGCACTGGCGGCCGTCGACGCAGGCATCACCACGATGCTGGACTTCTCCCACAACTCACGCAGCGCCGAACACTCCGATGCCGCCGTCCGGGCGCTGGTCGACAGCGGCATCCGAGGTGTCCACGCCGCGATGGGCCCGCACTTCGGCGCCTGGGACGGGCAGTGGCCCGCCGACCTGACCCGCCTGCACGCGCAGTACACCGACCGCCTGACGACCGTGCGCCTCGCCGCCCTCGCCACCGACCGGATAGCGGGACCGGCCCTCGCCTACGGGCCTGAACTCGCCCGCACCGCACAGGAGCTGGGCATCGGCGTGAGCGTGGACGCGGTCTTCGGCGAAGCGTCCTCGGCGGCGATCCTCGACTGGGAACGGCAGGGGCTGCTCGGCGAGCACCTGACCCTGATCCACGCCACCGCGCTGAGCCCCGACGCGTGGCGCGCCATCGCGGGCAGCGGCACCACGGTATCCCTCGCACCCACCTCGGACGCCCAGATCGGGCTGGAGAGCGCCGTACCCGCCATCGACGAGGCACTGGCGGTCGGTGTGCGTCCGGGCCTGGGCATCGACGTCGAAGTCGCCCTGGCCGGAGACATGTTCACCCAGATGCGGGCCCTGCACACCGTCCAGCGGATGCGGGCGGTCAACGGGGCCTACGGCACCGACCGCGAGCCGGCCCGGATCGACACCCACGACGTCCTGGGCTTCGCCACCCTGCACGGCGCGCAGGCCTGCGGCCTGGCCGGGGTCACCGGATCACTGGCGCCGGGCAAGCAGGCCGACCTGCTGGTGATCACCACCGACGAGATCAACAACCTGCCGCTCAACGACGCCACCGGCACCGTCGTCCTGGGCAGCGACGCCCGCAACATCGACACCGTCCTCATCGGCGGTCAGGTCCGCAAATGGGCGGGCCGCGTTCTCGACGTCGACCTGCCCACGCTGCGCGCCGAGGCCGCCGCCTCCCGCGACCGCATCCTCCGCGCGGCCCGGCGCCCGGCGGCACGCCACCCCCGCACCGGCTGACGCCGAACGGCCCCGGCCCCAGCGCCGCGGGCGGGACGCGCACCGCGCGTGTCCTGCACCGCGCGTGTCCTGCGCGCGGTGTCAGCCCAGGACGTATCAGTCCAGGAGCGTGTCAGCCCAGGACGTATCAGCCCAGGAACCCCACGACAGTCGACACGAACCCGTCGGCGTCGTCCAGCCAGGGGTAGTGGCCCGCGCCCGGTTGGACGACGAACTCGGCACGCGGGAACAGCGCGGCCAAGCGGGCCACCACCTGCGGGGGCGAGGCCAGGTCGAACTCCCCGGCGAGCACCAGGACGGGCGTGTCGAGCACGGCGAGCGCCGCCCGGGTGGCGCCCGGATCGAAGGCTCCCTCCGATCCGAAGACCTCCGCCGCCGCCGCGTTCCACTGGGCCTCCTCGGCCGCCCGGTGGGACTGCGCCGTCCCGTCCCAACGGCCGTAGAGGAACGGCGCGATGGTCACCCAGTCGGCGTCCGCGGCCTCGCCGGCGTCGATCGCGTCGAATGCGGCCGACGCCGCCGGGAACCAGGGCTCTCCCCTGCGGAGCCCCGCGACCTCGCGGCGGTCGTCGCCGTCGATCTCCAGGCCGACCGCGCCGGTGCCGGGCGTGACGAGGACGAGCCGGCCGACGCGGTGCGGGTACTGCTCCGCGTACCGCACGGCGAGGTTGGCGGCGGCGGAGTGCGCGAGCAGGTCCATCCGGTCGAGGCCGAGGTGTTCGCGCAGCGCCTCGACATCCCCGAGCAGGCGGTCGCAGCGGTAGGAGCCGGGGTCCTCCGGTGTCGCGGACAGCCCGGCGCCCCGCTGGTCGGCCACGATCAGCCGCCGGTGCGCGGGGAGGCCCCCGAGGTCGCCGAGGTAGGCGGAGTCCCGCATCGGCCCGCCCGGCAGGCAGACCAGGGGGGCGCCGGCGCCGTCCCCGAGGACCCGGTAGGCGAGCTCGGTGCCGTCGGGCGCAGTGAGAGTAGGCATGGTGATCCCAGCAGGTGAGCGGTGTCATCGTGGAGTTGGAGCAGTGTCGAGCACGCCGGGGAGGCCGCCGGAGGCGGGCGTTCGCCGGTGGGACGACGACGCCTGCCGGCGGCGACGGCGTCAACCGCGCAGGGCGGCGGCCTCGGATTCGGGGGCCAGCCCCAGGACCGGGCGGTCGGGACGCTGCGGCGAGACTCCGCCCAGCCCCTTCAGCCACTCCCACGTGTCGGCGACGGTCTCGGCGACCGGCCGGCAGCGCAGCCCGTCCGCGAACGCCTTGGAAGTCTCGGCGCCGTACAGGAACTCGTGCAGCTCGCCCGGCGGTGCCCAGATCGGCAGCTCCGTCCACGGTGCGATCCCGGCGGCGGCGATCCGCTCGGGGTCGGTCCAGCGCAGCTCCGCATCCGATCCGGTCGCGGCCACGCACGACTCCAGGAGCTCCCCCATGGTGGCGTGACCGGGCCTGCTCACCAGGTTGTACGGGCCCGACAGCCCGCGCACGGCGGCGTCCAGGGCCCAGACGGCGAGGTCGCGCGTGTCGACGTACTGGAGCGGCAGGTCGCGCGGGCCGGGGGCGAGCACCGGTCCGCCACGGGCGATCCGGTCCAGCCACCAGGTCAGCCGCCCGACGTCCTCGCCCGGACCGAGGATGAGGCCGGCGCGCAGCAGCAGCGACCGGTCCTCGCCGAACGCACCGGTGACGGCGAGCTCCCCGCCGCGCTTGGCCTGCGGATAGGGGACGTCGCCGTCGTCGGGCGAACCGTCCAGCAGGACGCCGTTCTCGGCGGCACTGTGGTCGACCGGGTCGGCGTACACGGAGCCGCTGGAGACGTACACGTACCGACCGGCGCGCTTCGCGAGCGCGTCCGCCGCGTCCCGGACCGCCGAGGGCCGCGCGGACCAGGTGTCCACGACCAGGTCCCACTCCCCGGCCCCGAGCGCGGCCAGCCCGTCGGGCGCGGTCCGGTCGCCCCGGAGGACGGCGGCTCCCGCCGGCGGCCGACGGTTGCCGCGGTGGAGCAGGGTCACATCCCAGTCGCGGGACAGGGCCTCGTTGACAATGGCGCGTCCGACGAAACCGGAACCGCCGAGCATGAGAAGTCGCATGCCACCCACTGTCCGCACCGGGCCACCGATCGGTCCACCCCCATCCGCCATCAGCAGAATCGCCGTCAGCTGAATCCGAACCGGCAGTGTCCGGCGGACCGTTCTCCACCCCCGGGTTCGGGTCGTTCCGCAGCAGCAGATCCCGGCTCACGCCGTCGGCCAACGGACTCGGCCCCTGCCAGAGGTACGTCATCCGCGCCATCGAGGGCCTCACACCGCAGCCCGCGGTCGTCAAGGCAACTCCCACTCGGCCGGTGGCCGAAGGAGAACTGCCGCCCGACAAGGCACTGGGGCCCTGGGTGGCGCTAAAACCATTCGACCACGCTCAGTCAGCGCCACTACCGTCTGTGTGAGTTGGCGGCGGATCGAGAGTCCGCGCCGGAGAGGGATTTCCCGTGACTGAGGTACTTGCGGCGATGGGCCTTGCGGAGAACGCCGTGTCGGGGGCCATGGCCCGCGTCCTGCCGCGCGAGCTGTCCGAGCGAGACCCCCTCGTCCGACCCTCCGAGCACGCCGACTTCCAGTCGAACGTCGCCCTGTTCCTGGCGAAGTCGGCCGGGAGGCCGCCTCGGGAGCTGGCCGAGGACCTTCAGCGGGAGCTGGCGGGCGGCGTGGTGTCCTCGACGCTCTCGGGGCCGGGCTTCCTCAACCTGTCGGTGGACGACGCACAGCTGTGGCGGCAGGTGGAGGCCCGGCTGGCCGATCACCGGCTCGGGGTGGGCGAGCCGCTGGCAGGTACCCGTGCGGTGATCGACTACTCGGGCCCGAACATCGCCAAGGAGATGCACGTCGGGCATCTGCGCACCACGGTGATCGGGGACTCCCTGGTGCGGGTGCTGTCCTTCCTGGGCGGTGACGTCGTACGGCAGAACCATCTGGGCGACTGGGGCACGCAGTTCGGGATGCTGATCCAGTACATCGACGAGCACCCCGAGGTGCGGTGGCAGGGCGCCGACGCGGGCGAGCAGGTCTCCGTGTTGGACGGGCTGTACCGGGCGGCGCGGCAGGTGTTCGAGGCCGATCCCGCGTTCGTCGAGCGGGCCCGGCGCCGGGTGGTGGCCCTGCAGGCGGGCGACGAGGCGACACTGTCGGTGTGGCGTGAGCTGGTCGCGGTATCCACCCGGGCGTTCCAACAGCTGTACGACCGGCTGTGTGTGCTGCTCACGGAGGAGGACTCCGCGGGCGAGTCGATGTACAACCCGTACCTGGAGGAGGTCGTACAGGAGCTGGTCGACGCCGGCATCGCAGTGGACAGCGACGGGGCGCTGTGCGTGTTCTTCGACGACGTCACCGGCCCTGACGGAGGGCCTGCGCCGCTGATCGTCCGGAAGAAGGACGGCGGGTACGGGTACGCCGCCACCGACCTGGCCACCATCCGGCACCGGATCCGGACGCTGGAGGCGGACCGGGTCCTGTACGTGGTCGACGCCCGGCAGGCGCTGCACTTCCAGATGGTATTCGCCACCGCCCGCCGGGCCGGCTGGCTGACCGACGCGGTCGAGGCGGTCCACGTCCCCTTCGGCACCGTGATGGGCCCGGGCGGCACCCCGTTCAAGACCCGCTCCGGCGGCACGGTGAGGCTCTCGGAGCTGCTGGACGCGGCAGTTGAGGGGGCGCGCCACGCGATGGCCGACAAGCCGCACGACCTGGGCGGCGAGGCTCTGGAGCAGGTGATCCAGGCGGCCGGGATCGGCGCGGTGAAGTACGCCGACCTCTCCACCTCACGCGCGAAGAACTACGTCTTCGACATCGCCCAGATGGTCGCGCTCCAGGGCAACACCGGCGTCTACATGCAGTACGCGCACGCCCGGGTCCGGACGATCCTGAGCAAGGCCCCGAGGGAGGCACTGAAGGTGCCGCTGGACACCTCGCTGGCGCTGCACCCGGCCGAACGGGCCCTGGTCCTGGCACTCGACGGCTTCGACGCGACACTGCGCGAGGTGGCCCGGGAGCTGGAGCCGCACCGGCTGTGCGGCTTTCTCTTCTCGTTGGCGAAGGCGTTGACCGACTTCTACGGGGCGTGCCCGGTTCTGAAGGCCGAGACGCCTGGGATCCGGGCGAACCGGCTCGCGCTGTGCCGCCTGACGGCTCTGACACTGGCCCGGGGCCTGGACCTCCTGGGTCTGCAGGCCCCGGACCGGATGTAACCGCCGCTCTGACGGTGGATGCGGCTACCCGCCCACCGCGGGCGACACCAGTTCCCGCAGCAATGCCCGCCTGCGGTCGGCGTACTGGCGGATCAGCACGCCGTCGCAGGTGCTGATGACGCCTTCGCGCTCCAGCGCTCCCAGGGCGCGCTGGAGCGCAGAAAAGAGGGCCGGTGCCCGACCGGCTCGCTCGGTATGGCCGAGGAAGTCCTCGCCGTGCGGCCCGGCGGGGTCGCCCCGCAGGACGGCCACGGCGTCGCCGACGGTGGTCTCCTCCCGGTCGCCCAGCAGGGCGAGTGCGAGGAGGGCAGTGGCGCGTTCGGCCCGGGTGCGGTGGTGCTCGTAGAGGGCCACGTCGCCGCCGAGGAAGACGTGCGGGACAGTCAGGGCGTTGAGGATGAGCCGGAGCTTGAACGCCGGGGATTCGAGGAACCAGGGCTCGGCGACCACCGGCTCCACGGCGATGTCGCCGTCCGCGGTGAGGGTGAAGCCTCTGAGCCAGGTCGCCTGGTCAACCTGGCCGGTGGTGGCATGGAGCTTGCTGTCGTAGGACACCTCCCTGTCGAGGCCGAGACCGTGGCGGCGGTGGAGGCTGATCACGTCGTCGGCCAGGGTGCGCATCCGCTCCGGGAGCAGCGGTTCGGTGCCGACCAGGAGCAGGTCCAGGTCGGAGGTGGGTCCAGCGCTGCCGTCAGTGTGCGAGCCGTAGGCCACCCCGTACCCACCGGTGCCGAGGTGGGCGGCGCGCAGGGCGACGGCTTCGGCCAGAACCTCGCACGACGCGACACTTCGCGGGCGCGACACCCAGCCGTCGCCGCTCATAGGGCGTCCGCGGTTCGCAGAGGCGGGAGGTGGCGGTCGGTCGACCCGGCCCAGAAGTCGATCAGGTAGGCGCCGGTCGGGATGAACACCGTTCCGCCGGGCCGGGTGTGGCGATCGACGAAGGCGTCGACTTCGTCGTGCACCTTCGGGTCGTCCACGAGGGCGGGCAGGGACTTCATATGCACGGTGGCGAACCAGGCCCTGGCGGCGGCCTGGTCCGGCGCGACGGCGATGCCACCGTGCCGCGAGACGTTCAGGCGCCCCTGCCCCTGAGCCTCGGCGTACTGGAGTTCGGCGAGGAGAATCTCACGGCTGTAGCCGCGACCGGTGCCGGGGAACGGGGCGACCTTCCCCCAGGCTCGGGTCACCAACTGCTGCTCGGGGGTCTCGGAGTCGAAGAACAGGGCCAGGAAGTGGCCGCCTGGTGCCAGCAGGCGCAGGATGTCGCGCACCAGGCTGCCGGCTTCGGCCCGTGCGTGGGCGCGATCGGCCCGGGGAACGATGCCGGCGGCGCCCAGTTCCTCGAAGAAGTCCGTCAGCGGATAGCTGAGCGACCAGAACGCTCCGACGATGTCGAAGGATCCGGCCATGCCGTCGTCCAGCATCCGGCGGACCGACACTGTGGTCTCCTGCTGCAGCGCCTCGGCCTCCGGGTAGCGGGCCCGGAAGGTGTCGATCATGGTGCTGCTGTAGTCGGTGGCGCGCAGGTACCGGGCGTACGGAGCGAGGCAGGCGCTCACGCGGCCGGTGCCGCAGCCCAGCTCCGCAACCCGCAGCGCCGGATCGCCGTCGGGCAGTCCGTAGTGGCGTTCCATCACCCGGCGGACGAGGTCGGTGTCCCCGGCCCCGTCGAAGTAGTGCGGCAGGAGCAGCCGGTCGTAGAGGCCGGCAGCCTGGTAGATCTCTCGGAAGTCCTCGGGCGTCGCGGGCATGCTGCTTCCCTTCGTGGCGGTGGAGGGGGTGCGCGCCGCTGTGCGGCGCGCAGGTGGTGGCGACTCGGGCTATTCGAACTCGCGGCCCAGGGCGGTGACGTAGTCGAGTAGGCCGGTCAGGTGGTGGTCCTCGATCCGCAGGTTCTGGCCCATGAACCGGAGCGGGTGCAGGATGGCTCCGGCCCGGAAGGTCCCGTCGTCCGGGAGGGTGAACTGGTGCAGGTGCCAGGTGCCCTCGTCGAGCATCCGCCGGTGAATCGCCTTGTTGACGGCGTTGATCCGCTCGACGTCGGGTGCAGCCTGGTCCGTGCCGGTGGGGATGTACATGAACGCCACCGCGGTCAGGTCCGGCTCGTTCAGACGCACAAGCCGCGGCGAGGCGTCGACCAGCTCGGTGAAGCGCCGGGTGGTGGCCAGCCTCCGGTCGATCATGGCGGCCAGCCCGGCGCGGCCGTACGCCTTGATCATCATCCAGAGCTTCAGTGACATCCACGCCTTCGAACCGATGAAAGGAGTGGTCTGCCCGATCGCGAAGTCCTCCTGCATGATCAGATCGGAGTAGCTGGCGACCATCCGCATGTGCTGCGGATCACGGACCAGCAGAGCACTCATGGCGTAGGGGATGCCCATGACCTTGTGCGGGTCGACCGTGATGCTGTCGTAGCCGCCGATCCCGGCGATCTTGTGCGCAAGTGTGCCGGTCAGTGCGCAGGCCAGCCCCCAGCAGGCGTCGGCGTGCAGCCAGATGCTGTCGTCGACCGAGCGCACGAGGTCGTGGACCCCGCGCAGGTCCTCGACCGTGTGGGTGCGGCTGTCACCGGCGTAGGCGATGACAGCCATGACCGTGCCGGCCTTCTCCCGCAACGCTCGCTCCAGCGCGCGCAGGTCGTACCGGAAGCCGACGGTGTCGACCTCGACGAGGTACGAGCCGCAGCCGATCCACGCCATGGCGCTCTTGACGCTGTAGTGGCCGATGCCGCGCGGCACCACGATCGACAGACGGGAGGGGTCGGTGATGCCCCGATCCATCGTCCCGGGTGTGCGGTGCTCCCGGGCGAGCATCATTGCGACGGTGTTGCTCAGCGTGCCGCCATGGGTGACGCAACCACCGACGTCCCAGACCGACTCGGTCCGGTCGGTCGGCGGGATGCGGTAGCCGAGGAGTTCACGCAGCCAGCGAAGCACTGCTATCTCGACGAAGGTGGCGGTCGGGGAGTCGAAGCTCTGGTTGATCAGGTTCTGCTGGGTGAGGAGCGCGAGCAGGCCGCCACAGATGGCCGCCACGTCGTCTCCCGTGTCGCCGAAGCCCAGGAAGTACGGGCTGTTCTCGTTCTTGCACTCGGGCAGGACGTCACGAACGAACTCGTCGAGGACCGTCTTGATCGGGCTGCCGTCCTCGGGCAGCGCGGTGAGCAGCCGGTCCCGCAGCTGGGTCGGCGGGCGCCGGGCGCCGAATACCCGGTCCTGCAGCTTGAAGTCCAGTCCAACGTCGAGAACCTGGGTGAACAGGGCGAGCAGCTGCTCGCGGTGCTCGGCGGTCAGGTGGCGTGGAGCGTGGTCCAGGTCAGGCATTGCAGTCATCGGTGCCTCCGAAGTGGAGCCGGGGTCGGCAGCCGAGAGGCTGCGCGCTGTGCCGTGGCACGAGGGCGCTGGGGCCGGGACGAGCGGTCCTCAGCGGAAGTCGCCGCGTCGGGCGATCCGTCGTGTGGCGGGAGGACCAGGAAAGCGCTGAACGCTCACCGGGAGGAGGTTCACGAGGGGGGTTCATTGGACCCGAAGGAGGTTCACCAGCAGTGGAGTTGGGGTCTACGCTGGCGTCTCGCACCTCGCGGATCGTGATCCGGGGTGAACGCCAGGCAGGAGAGTGCCTTGGAAGCAACGCGGCAGCACGAAGAGAACGCCGATCTTGCCCGGCTCTTCGAGGCGTCCGGGTACAGCCGTAAGGCGTTGGCCCACCGGGTCAACCAGCTCGCGCACGGGGCGGGGCTGACACGGCGGTACACCCATACGAGTGTCCTTCGCTGGCTCCGGGGGCTTCCTCCGAAGCAGCCGATTCCCGCTCTCGTGGCCACTGCGCTGGCCGAACGTCTCGGTCGGCCGGTCAGCGAGGCCGACATCGGCATGGACGGGGTGCACGATCCGCTGGCGACGATGGGGTTGGATTTCCCGAGGGATCCGACCACCGCCGTGCGCGGCGCTGTCACCTACTGGAGAAACGTGCAACGTCGTCAGTTCCTCAGCGGTGCCGGCTTCGCCGCCTCCGCCTACACCACCCCGGTCACGCGGTGGCTGGCCGTTCCGGCCACCAGCCCGGCAGCACACCGCGGCGGCCGGCTCGTCGGGCAGCGCGACGTCGAGGAGCTGTGGGCTGCGGCCGACGACGCCCGACTCCACGACAGCAAGTTCGGTGGTGGCCACTGGAAGTCCTCCTCCGTCAGTCAGTGCCTCACCCATCAGGCCGCGCCGCTGTTGAACGGCACCTACTCGGAGGCGATCGGCAAGGAGCTGTTCTCCGCCACCGCCGAGCTGTCCAGGGTGGTCGGATGGAGCGCGTTCGACATCGGGCAGCACGATGCCGCCCAGCGCTACTTCCTCCAGGCTCTGGCCCTCGCCCGAGCCGGCGGCGACATCCAGGCCGGGTCGTACATCTTGGCGACCATGGCCCTCCAGACCTTTCTGGCAGGCAATCCCGACCAGGCCGTCGACATGGCCCAGGGGGCCTATGAACGCGGCAAGGGAGTGGCGGCTCCCCGGGTGCTGGCCTTCGCGAAACTTGCGGAGGCCCGCGCGTACGCCAGGCTCGGCGACGCCGCAGGGGCGTCCTCGGCTCTCCGGCAGTCGGAGGAGCTGGTGGAGAGCATCCACCCCGGAAGCAACGACCCGGACTGGCTCTCCTACTTCTCCCACGAACGGATCTCGGCCGACGCCACTGAGATCTTCCGCGACCTGCGCAACCCCCGGGCCGCCTTCTCCTGGAACCAGCTCGCCGACGCCATGCCGGCCGGCCGCTACACCCGTGCCGTCGGCATCAGGTTCGCCGTGCTCGGCACCACCCACCTCCAGCAGCGCGACCTCGATCAGGGCCTCGCCATGGGCCACGAGGCCGTCGCGGTACTCGGCCGAGTACGGTCCGCCCGCGCCCGTGGCTACGTCCTCGACCTGGTCAGCGCCCTGGACCAGTGGAAGCGAGAGCCCCGCGTGATCGACTTCATCCGTCACACCCGCACTGAGCTCGCCGCCTCCTGACACTGGCTCACCGGAGTCCGTCGGCGCGTCGAACACCCTGTCACCGGTACCCGGCCGCGTCACCGGTACCAGGCCGCCAGGACTGGCAGCAGCTGCCGTGCGGCAGTGGCCTGGTGCTACGCCGACCGGACGAGAGCCGGGCCTGCCTTGATCACGGCTGGTCCGCGGGCGGCGCGAGGCCTGCGGTGCGCGCGGCGAGGCGCGCCTGGACGGTGAAGAGGCGGTCGGCCGCCTCCTGGCCGAGGGCGGCGAAGTGGCCGTACGCCTCGAGGGCGACGAAGCCGTGCACGGTGGCCCAGGCCAGCATCATCGCCTCCTCGGCGTCGGGTACCAGCGGGCTGCCGAGCCGGCCGCGCTCGGCCGTGTCCGCGACGAGCTCGACCATGTGCTCCATCGCCCGCCGACCGGCCACCACGGTCGGGCCCTCCGGTGGGGCCGCGTACCCGGGCACCGGGGATCCGAAGATGAGGGCGAACCGCTCCGGATTCCGTTGCGCCCAGGTGCGGTAGCCCGTGCAGGTGGCCAGGAAGCGACCGTCCAGATCGTCCGGCGACACGGTGTCCCGGGTCGCCGTCAGCGCGTCCGACAGGCTGTCGTACGAGTCGGCGACCAGGGCGGTCAGCAGTTCGTCCCGGTCGGCGAAGTAGCGGTACATCGCGGGCGGGGTCATCCCCATGCTCCGGGCGATGTCGGTGAAGCGGAGGTTCGCGCTGCCGTGCTCGACGATCAGGCCCAGCGCCGCGTGCTTGATCTCCTCCACGGTGCCGGCCCGCACCCGCTCACGGCGGCTCCGCCCTCCGCTCACCTCGGTCGACCCACCCGTCATCGCATCTCCATCGGCTCCGTGCAGCAGTCACAGCGTTGGCAAACGTACCCATCGACGGAAACGTTACGCTCCATAAGAATCGTTATGAAGCGTAACGCTTCACCGGGGCGGAGGCCCCCCCACGACGTACGGAGGACCCCATGCCCCAGGGACCGCGCGGCGATCGGCGGACGGCCGCCGGTGACACCGGGTCGCACAGACCCGGCCCGCACAAACCCGGCCCGCACAAACCCGGCCCGCTCGGCCGAATAGCCGGCTGGAGCTTCCGGAACCGGGGCCGCACGGTGCTGCTGTGGCTGCTCGCCGCCGGGGTGGCCGTCGGACTCTCTGCCGGCCTCGGCGCGAAGTACAGCGCGGACTACTCCGCCCCCGGCTCGGACTCCAAGCAGGCCCAGCAACTGCTGGCGCGGGACTTCCCCGGGCTGGGCGGCGAGGCGATCAGCCTGGTGCTGTCCTCCGACGGCGGCGTGACCGACGCCGCGACCCGCGCCCGGGTCCAGGACCTGCTCGCCCGGATGGCCGGCGTGCCGCACGTCAGCGGCATCGACGACCCGTACGGTCCGCGCGGCAAGGTGTCGGCCGACGGCCGCACCGCCCTGGGGCAGATCCACCTCGACGTCGCCAATGCTCCCGACATGCCCAAGGCGGACACCCACCGGCTGCTCGACCTCGCCCGACCGGCCGACGGCGGACCGGCCGACGGCGGGCTGCACGTCCACCTCGGGGGCATGACGGTCCAGCAGGCCGAGCAGGGCGCGATCGGCTCGGAGGCCATCGGCGTGGCGGCCGCCACCCTGATCCTGGTCGCCACCTTCGGATCGGTCGTGGCCGCCGGCCTGCCGCTGCTCACCGCGCTCGGGGGGCTCGCGGTGAGCAGCACCCTGCTGCCGGTCCTCGCGGCGGTCATGCCGGTACCGGACTGGTCGACCTCGCTCGCCGCGATGCTCGGCATCGGCGTCGGCATCGACTACGCGCTGCTCCTGGTCACCCGGTTCCGCGAGTGGCGCGCCGAGGGGCTGGCACCCGAGGCCGCCACGGTCGCCGCGCTGGACACCGCCGGCCGCGCGGTCGTGGTCGCCGGGATGACCGTGGTGGTCAGCATGCTCGGACTGTTCGCGATGGGCCTGTCGTTCATGCGCGGCGCCGCGGTCGCGGCCATCCTCTCCGTGCTGGTCGTGATCGCCGCGTCCGCCACCCTCTTCCCCGCCCTGCTCGGTTACCTCGGGCGGCACATCGAGCGCCTGCGGCTGCCCCTGCCCCGGCGCCGCGCCACCCAGGGCGGGAGCTCGGTGAGCGCCGGCTGGCTGCGCTGGAGCAGGCTGGTCGAGCGTCACCGCGTCCTCGGCGCCGTCACCGGGGTCGTCGTGCTGCTGGCGCTCGCGGCGCCGTTCCTCGGCGTGCGATTCGGCTTCCCCGACGCGGGCAACGACCCCGCCGGGCGCTCCAACCGGCTGGCGTACGACACGGTGGCCGCCGGCTTCGGTCCGGGCAGCAACGGGCCGCTGGTCCTGGTCGCCGAGTTGGCGCCCGGTGCCCCCGCCGACGCGGCGGCCGCGCTGCCGACCGCACTGCGGGCGGCGCCCGGCGTCGCGGCCGTCACCCCTCCGGTGCCCGGCGCGGACGGCCGTTCGCTGCTGCTGACCGTCGTTCCGGACAGCGGTCCGCAGAGCACCGCGACCAAGGCCCTGGTCAGGGACCTTCGCGAGCACGTCATCCCCGCCGCCGCCGGGCCCGGGGTCCGGGTGCACGTCGGCGGGGCGACCGCCAGCGCGATCGACAGCACCGACAACATCGCCCGCCGCATCCCGCTGCTCGTCGGCGGCGTGGTCACGGTGTCGATGCTCCTGCTGCTCGTGGCCTTCCGCAGCGTGGCCGTCGCCCTCAAGGCCGCCGCGATGAACCTGCTCTCCGTCGGGGCCGCGTACGGCGTGGTCGCCCTCGTCCTGCGGGGCGGCACCGCCGGCCGACTGATCGGCATCGACAACCCCACCCCGCTGCCCGCCTTCGTCCCCGTGCTGACCTTCGCCGTCCTGTTCGGCCTCTCGATGGACTACGAGGTGTTCCTGGTCAGCCGGATGCGTGAGGCCTGGCTGCGCTCGGGCGACAACGCGGAGTCCATCGTCAGCGGGCTGGCGGGAACCGCGCGGGTGATCACCGCGGCGGCGGCCATCATGGTCGCCGTGTTCGCGGCCTTCGTCCCGTCCCCCGACCTGCCGATCAAGGTCATCGGCGTCGGCATGGGGTCGGCCATCCTGATCGACGCCACACTGGTCCGGCTGCTGCTGGTACCCGCCGTGATGCACCTGCTCGGGCAGGGTAACTGGTGGCTGCCGAGCTGGCTGGACCGCCGTCTGCCCCAACTCCACGTCGAGGGGCACAGCGAGGCCTACCAGCCGGCCGGCGCCAGCCCGGCGCCCCGCTCCCCGGCGGTGGTCGGCTAGGTCCTGTCCCTGGGCGTGGCAGTGCCCCGACCCTGCGGGACGCCGACGGTACGGTCTGCCAACGCGGTGACCCGGATCGGATGCGCGCGACTCGCGGCGGTCGGGGCAATCACGGGGCCGCACCGGCCACCACGCCGGTGCGGCCCCCTGTCAGACGGGGTAGGGGTAGGGGTAGGTGATCGAGCCCAGCGGCGGGCAGGGGACGAGCGCGGTACCGACACCGGGGCGTTCGACGAAGGCCCGGGCCTGGGCGGCCTGCCGGCGCCGCGTTTCCAGCTCGTCGGCGTGCCATGCGTCGAGCCTGGCGCGGGGGTGGTCCCACGAGCCGTCGATGAGATCGAGGCTGGTGTTGCCGGCGCTGCGCTGGAACTCCGCCTTTATGGCGGCCTGTTGGAGAGCGGTCTGGACCGCGGCGAGCTCGATGCGGGTGATCAGGACGCCGCGGGTGTTCGGTTCGCGAGTCGGCATGGGGGCCTGCGCGAGCAGCGACACCCCGGTGTCGAGGCGGCCGATGTTGTCGACGCTCGCGTCCTGGGACTCCCTCACCATGATGTACATCTCCCGGTGCAGCCAGAGGTACTCGTCGAGGTCGGCCTGGGTGATACGCATCCGCTCGTACAGGGCCCGGAAGCGGGGGTCGCGGTGCAGCGGGAGCGCGGAGGTCACGTGGAGCGCCACGCAGTCGTTGAAGCCCCCTGCCACCGCGGCCTCGAAGTGGAGCACGGCCAGTTCCGCCTCCCCCTGCTCGCACGCCAGCCCACCGAGGCTCGCACGACCCGCAGCGGCGAGCCACGCGCCGTCGGGGCCGAGCGCCGTGGCGCGCGCAACGACATCGTGGAGGCCCCTGGTCCCCGCCCTGGCGGGTCCCTTGGCCAGGAGCTCCACCAGCACTTCGTGAAGGCGGGTGGCCAGTGAGCTGACGGTGTCGACCATGGATCTCCTCGGGCCTCGGTGGTGCAGAGCTGTCGGGGTGTCAACTCTGTGGCAACACCCCCTGGAGATGACGGGCGGACAGCGGGACCGGTTCCTGCTCGTTCCCGGCCGTGCTCCACGGGCGGCATCGGCACCGGATACCGGGTCCGCCCGGGCGCCAAGTCCGCACCCCCACAGGGGGATGACAGCGGGCGGCGCCACCCCTATGGTCCAGACCTATGGCGACGAGACCACGACTGACCGGCCTGCTCAGAACTGTCGGCGCCGCGCTCGCGCTGGCCCTCGCCGGGGCGACCGCCGGCGCCGGCGCAGCCGAAGCGGCGCCGGAGCAGCGGCCCCGACGCCTGGTGTGGACGGACTGCCCGGCCGACCCGTCCGGGGCCCCGGTGGACCCGCGGCTGCGCTGCACCACGCTGAAGGTGCCGCTGGACTACCGGGCGCCGCACGGACGAACCATCGAGATCGCGGTGTCCAGGCTCCCCACCGCCAAGCCGGGCCTGCGACGCGGGATCCTGGTGCACAACGGCGGCGGCCCGGGGATCGCCAGCCTGCACCTGCCCAGCGCCCAGGAGGCCGGCTACCCGCAGGACGTGCTGGACCGGTACGACCTGGTGAGCTTCGACCCGCGCGGGGTCGGCCGCAGCACGCCGGTCACCTGCGGTCGGACGGCCGCCGAGGTGCCCTACGAGCTGGTCTTCCCGTTCCCGGCGCCGGACGGCTCGATCGCCCCCAACGTACGTTTCGCCCGCGACCTGGCGCGCGACTGCCTGGCCCTGGGCGGCGAGCAGATCCGGCACCTCACCACCGCCAACACCGCGCGCGACCTGGACCGCATCCGGGCCGCGCTAGGCGAGCCGAGGATCTCCTACCGCGCCGCGTCCTACGGCACCTACCTGGGCGTCGTCTACGCCGAGCTGTTCCCGGAGCGGACGGACCGCTTCGTGCTGGACGGCAACGTCAGCCCCAACGTCACCTGGCAGGACCGGCTCGCGACCTGGGACCACGCGAGCGAGCTGCGCTTCGAGGACTTCGCCCGCTGGGCGGCCGAGCGCGACGCCACCCTCCGGTTCGGCGCCACCCCGGCGGCCGTACGCGCCAACTACCTCGCCCTGGCCGCGAAGCTGGACCGGACACCGGTGAACCACCCGGTGGCCGGGCCGGTCAACGGCAACCTGTGGCGCACGCTCTACCGGCTGGACTCGTACCACACCGCGCTGTTCCAGGAGATCGCCGACTGGTGGCGCTTCCTCGCGGACGACGGCGCCGGTCCGGTCCCGTACTGGTGGCTGACGAAGGGCACCCCGGGCATCCCGGACGACAACGACGTGGCCGCGCTGACGGCGGTGCTCTGCGGCGACACCCCGGCGCCGCGCGACCTCGGCCGCTACCAGCGGAACGTCGCCGAGAGCCGGCAGCAGAACCCGATCGTGGCCGGCATGGGAGCCAACGTCTGGCCCTGCGCGTTCTGGCCGGCCCCGGTGGAACCCGCGGTCCGGATCACCGACCGGGGCCCCGCGAACATCCTGCTGCTGCAGACCGAACGGGACCCGGCCACGCCGCTGGTCGGCGCGCTGGACATGCGGGCGGCGCTCGGCAAGCGGGCCCGGATGGCCACGGTGGACGGCGGCAACCACGGCGCCTACGACCGGTCGGTACCGTCCTGCGCGGTGACCGCCGCCGACCGCTTCCTGAGCACCGGCACACTGCCGAGCCAGGACCTCTCCTGCAGCCCGGACCCGGCCACCCCACCGTCCGGCGCGTGAGCGTCAGTCACTGCGGCTGCAACTGCGACTGCGGTGTCGTGTAGCGAGGCCTCGGCCGCGAGGCCTCGCTACACCGTAAGCAGGATGCGCAGAAGGCGAGTCGGTGAGGTGGGCCGAGCGCGCCGGTCAGCCGAGGCCGCGGGCGTCCTGCTTCAGTGCGGTGTCCACGGTCAGCGCGGTCGCCACGACGAGGCTGAGCAGCGGGTCGGCGAGCGGGCGGTGAATCTGGAGCACGTAGTTGTCGGCCGTGGTGAACATCGTCTTCGCCAGGCCTTCCCAGGTCTTGGTGATCCGGGCGATCTCGGTGTCCGTCTCGTCGACGATGGAGAAGTTCCAGGCCCGCCAGTTCTCGGCCTTGACGGCGCCGACCTTCTGCCCGCCGACCTCCATCGCGAAGTTGATCTTCCCGATGGCGTTCTGCTGGACGATCTGGCCGACCTCCTGGCCGTCCGGACGCTGCACGATCACCCGCGACTTGATGAACTTCGCCGGTCGGGTCAGCAGCAGCACCGGGGTGCCCTGCGCGTCGCGGATCTCCAGCTTGTGGGTCAGGTACTGGTCGAGGGAGGTGAGCAGCCGTATCGCCTTGCGCAGGGCGCCCTGGCCGACCTGGACCACCGAGCCCAGCGCGGCGCCCTGCTGGTCGAAGACCGCGTACTCGTTGGTCAGCTCGATCAGCTTGGCCTTCTGGTTCACCACCAGGACCGGCTCGGAGAAGAGGGTGCCGCCGCCACCGGAGACCGGTCCGACGCCCGCCTGCTGCTGTACCTGGCGCTGCACCTTGGCGGAGTCGCCGACCGGAGCGGTCGACTGCCCGGGGAAGCCGGGGGTGTTCGTGTTCTGGGACATGGCGGGCAGGCTAAGGTCAATCCTCCACGGGTAGCCAGATCGTTTCGGACGGTCCCCGCGCGTCCGGCACTCCGACTGTGGCTCCGACCTGCGGATTCGGTTGCTCCGGGCGCCAGTTGGCCGACATCCGACGGCGGGGGATGTGACCGATGTCACGCAGGAAGCCCCGGGGCGTCACGACCACAGCTGGTCGCCCAGGGACGTACCCTCCGGGGCGCCGGGGAGGACGTAGGCGACGGCGGAGGCGGTGTGTTCGACGAAGGGGTTGAGGGCGTCGCGGGCGGCGAGGCGGTCCTGGACGCGGGTGAACTGGCCCTGGTCGCGCATGAACGCGCAGAAGAGCAGGCCGCGGTCGCCGGGGGCGTCGTCGTAGCTGTAGCCCCGGCGGAGCATGCGGGCACCGCCGTCCAGGCGGGGGCCGGTGAGGCGGACGTGGGCGGCGACCGGGATGACGTAGGAGCCGTCAGGGTGCTTGGCGTAGAGGTCGGGTTCGTCGTGTTCGGCGGTGCCGGTCAGCGGGGCGCCGTCGCCGGCCCGGCGACCCATCGCGAGGTTCTGCTTCTCCTCGGGGAGCGCGGCGAAGGCGGCGGTGTCCATCCGGATCCGCCGGTAGACCAGGACGGTGGCGTTCTCGTGGGGCCCCGGCGGGCCCCAGACCCACTGCCGGGCGGCCTCCTCGTCCGGGTTGGCGGTGCCGTCCTTGAAGCCGAACAGGTTGCGGGGAGTGGCGCCCGGCTCCGTCCCGGGCAGGAAGCCGGACTGCGACCAGCGGGGTGTGGCGCCGGTCGCTTGGGCGGCCGTGGTGGCGAGTTCGGTGACGACGGCGAGCGTCCAGTGGTCGGCGGCGCAGAGCTGGAGCAGCAGGTCGCCGCCGCTGCGCGCCGGGTCGAGGCGGTCACCGGGGAACGGCGGCAGCTCGGCCAGTGCGGCGGGGACGGCGAGGCCCAACCGGGCGGCGAGGGCGGGGCCGAGGCCGACCAGCGAGGTGATCCGGGTGGCACCGCCGGCTCGCAGGCGCGGGTCGGACGAGGGGCCGGACCCGGCCGTCGCCGTGGCGAGGGTGCGGGTCCAGGCGGCGAGGAGGGTGCGCAGGGCCTCCCGGTCCGCGGCGGCGGAGGTCGGCGGGAGGTCGAAGGCGACGATTTTCGTCGCCGGTAACTGAGGGACCGTCAGACCGGACTGCCGGGCACCGTGGAAGGGGGTCGGCGCCTCGGGCGGCGGGCCGCCCGTCGCGGCGGCGCGACCCGGTGAGCGGTCGCCGTCCGCCAGTTCGCCGTCCGCCAGTTCGCCGACCGCCGCGCCGACACCGGCGGCGAGCACCGCACCGGCCGCCAGCAGCGCCCGTCGCCTCCCGAGACCGGGCGCGGCGGGCGGGCTCGACGGCGGCTCGTTTTCCGGTTCGGTGGGCATGCGCCCTATTGGAGACGATAGAACACATGCCATGCAAATCATCCGGCCTGATCGTCCGTCAGCCTCCAGGGTCCGTCGCCGCCGAGCAGGCGGGAGTTCGAAGACGGACCCCAGGTCAGTAGCGGCCGCGACTGCTCTGGCCGTCGTCGCCGCCCTGGCCGCGGGGTGCTCCTCCGCGGGGCCGGCCTCCGACGACGCCAGGCACCCGGCCGGGAGCGTGGTCCGCGTGCCGGAGGACTTCCCCACCGTCCAGCGGGCCGTGGACGTCGCACGCGAGGGCGACACGGTGCTGATCGGCCCCGGCACCTACCGCGAGAGCGTGCACGTCACCGGGCGCAACATCGTGGTGCGCGGGACGGACCGCTCCACCGTGGTGTTCGACGGCGGGCTGAAACTGGCCAACGGCATCACCGTCACCGGCCCCGGCTCGGTGGTGGAGAACCTCACCGTCCACGGCTACCTGGCCAACGGCGTCCTGTTCACCGGCGTCACCGACGCGAAACTCCAGCAGCGCGGCGCGGGCGGTTCCGCGTACGACCCGCTGGACACCGCCCGCTTCCCGCCCGTGGAGGGCTTCCGCGCGACGCGGGTGACGGCGTACAACAACGGCTTGTACGGCATCTACGCCTTCGACGCGCGCGCCGGCGTGA
The DNA here is from genome assembly GCF_042883905.1 of Kitasatospora sp. NPDC058170. Lineage (NCBI taxonomy): Bacteria > Bacillati > Actinomycetota > Actinomycetes > Kitasatosporales > Streptomycetaceae > Kitasatospora > Kitasatospora sp. NPDC058170. The sequence continues at coordinate 186,761 of NZ_JBHVUV010000007.1, read as the reverse complement.
TCGAGGACTCCTACGCCTCCGGACACGCCGACTCCGGCATCTACGTCGGCCAGTGCAAGCCCTGCGACACGTTGGTGCGCGGCAACACCGTGGAGCGCAACGCGGTCGGCGTCGAACTGACCAACGCCTCGGACGGCCTGTCGATCCTGGGCAACCGCGTGGCGGGCAACCGGGTCGGCGTCACGGTCAACTCCAACGACCTGGAGGCGCTGGCGCCGCAGCACGGCGCGGTGATCGCGGGCAACGTGGTCGTCGACAACAACGCCGCCGACACTCCCGAGCAGGCGGACGGGGGCTTCGGTATCGGCATCGGGATCGGCGGCGGCACCGCGAACCGGGTGGAGCGCAACCTCGTCCGGGGCAACCGCGCGGCCGGAGTGATCGTCACCGACCCGCCGGGGCACCCGGCGAGCGGCAACCGGGTCGAGGGCAACACGGTGGACGGCAACGGCGCCGACCTGGTGCTCGCCTCTACCGACCCCGGCAACTGCTTCGGCGGCAACCGGCCCACCACGCAGAGCCCGGACGGCCTGGAGGCCGCGGCGGGGTGCGGCGGCCAGGGGCGCGGGCCGCTGCCCGCGGGCCGCACGGCTCCGGTGCAGGCCCCGCCCGGTGTCCCGTTCAGCCGGGTGCCGGCGCCGCCCGCGCAGCCGTCACTGCCCGACCCGGCGGTACCCGGCCGCCCGGCGACCGGCCTGCCGGGGGCGGTGGACCCGGGGGCGTACCCGCTCCCGACGGACGCCGACGTGCTCCCGGCGCGGCCGGCGGGGTGAGCGGTGGCGGTACGCGGCAGCCGGCGGGGTGAGCGGCGCCGGGGTGCGGCAGCCGACGGGGTGCGGGGCGGCGGTGAGCGGCGCCCGACGGGGCGAAGGCCGCCGGCCCGGGGTCAGCCGGTGAGCCAGGGCGCCTCGGGCAGCCTGGCGCCCGCGTCCTGCCCGGCGAACTCCACCGTGGTCGGGGTGCCCAGGCCCGGCATCCGCATCGTCATCCGCCGTAGCGTGCCGTCGCCGTCGACCCAGTAGGTCAGCGGCGACCGCCCCCCGTCGGGCGCCGCGCCCTGGGCGCGCGGGCCGGCGAACCGGTCGTAGGTCCGGCCGTCCAGGCGGTCGCTGCCGAGCCAACGGGCCCCGGACTGGGCGAGCAGCAGCGGGTTGTCCGGACGGTCGGCGCCGAGCTCGACCAGCAGCTGGAGTCCGGCGTCCAGTGGGTCCGCCGTGTAGGTGCGCGGGGACCAGCCCTGCCGGGGGATGCGCTCGGCCTGCTGCCAGGCCGGGCCGTCGGCACCGGCCGGTTCGGGGGCGAGCCCGAGGCCGCCGGCGTCCCAGACGACCAGGCCGTGGTCGAGCGGGCCGCTGGCCCCGGTGACCCGGTAGCGGCCCACGCCCCGGTGGTTTCGGTAGTCCACGACGCCCTCGACCCGGACCTCGACGCCCGCGCCCTCGGCGGCGGTGAGTGCCACCGTGACCGGGCTGGCCTGGAACAGGTTCAGCCGCGACAGGGCCAGCCGGGAGGCCTCGTCGACGGTCACCGCCCGCTCCCCGGTGCCGTCGGCGACGGTCCGGTAGGCGACGACGCCACCCGCGGCGACGACGCACGCCACGAGCGCGACCAGGGCCCTGAGCCGGACGGCCCGGCGACGCGGCCCTCGGGTGCCGGCCACCACCCCGCTCCGGGGCTCCGGCTTACGGGGCTCCGGCTTGCGGGGCTCCGGCTTGCGGGGCTCCGGCTTGCGGGCTCCCGGCTTACGGGGCTCTGGCTTACGGGCTCCCGCCTTCCCGGGCTCCGCCTTGCGGGCCATGCGCTTGCCTTCTCTCCTCGGTCGGTCACGACAGTCGGGCGGGTCCGGGGACCGGAGTCCGCGGACCCGCCCGATCGGTGCCGGTCCCTCAGGACCGCCACGGGGGGTGTGCTACTGCTGCCGGGCCCTGCGCCGGCGGGCCAGCAGTACCAGCGCCGTACCCAGCGCGGTCAGCGTGCCCGCACCGGCCAGCATCACCGGGATCCCCTCACTCGCACCGGTGCTGGGCAGGTGCGATCCGGGAGCGGGGGCCGGCGGGGCGGGCGGCGGCGCCGCCGGACCCGGCAGCGTCGGAGCCTGCGTCGTCGGCGTCACCTCGGTGGGTACCGGGGTCGGCGTCGGCGTCGCGGTCGGCGTCGGGGTGGGCGTCGGGGTCGGGGTGGGGATCAGCCGGTTGACGGCCGTCACCTCGACCCCGGTGGCGAGGTTCTCGGCGTTCAGCACCAGCGGCCCGAACACCGCCACCTCCGGCGGGGTGTAGCCCTCCGGCGGCGCCAGCTCCTGCCAGTAGTACGTCCCCGGCACGCCGCTGCCCTTGCAGAGGCCGTCGGCCCCGGTCGTGCAGGGGTCGCCGACCGCCGTGTCGGGCTTCGAGCCGTTGCTCTGCAGCCCGTCGGTGCCGTTGGTCTCCTTCCACAGCCGGAACTTCGCACCCGCCAGCGGCTTGCCGTCCTGGTCGTGCTTGACCAGGCGCAGCGCGCCCTCCTGCTGTCGGAACCCGAAGTCGAAGGTGTGGTCGTTCTCCCCCGGTCCGCCCGTGGTGAGCGCCCGTTCGGCGTACTGCCCGCCCGCCGGGACGACGCCCTTGGAGTCGACGAACCGGTTCTCGCCGACGTCCGCGTCGGTCGGCACCCACTGGTACAGCGGGCCGCCCTTGGCGTAGTCGGCCGGGTTGTCGAGCCTGACGGTGTACTTCGTGCGGGGCTTGAGGCCGCCGGTGACGTTGGAGTCGTCGAAGTAGTACTCGCCGCGGGCCGTGGTCTTCGTGGTGCCGACGAGCTTCCCCGACTCGTCGTAGAGGTTGACGGTCGCCCCGGGCACGGGCCGCTGGCCCGGGCGCTGGACGCCGCTGCGCTCGGGGTCATACCAGACCCGGTTGCCGATCTGGAGCGGGGCCTGGTCGCAGAGGACCTCCAGGTCGCCCATCGAGGCGCCCTTGCCGAACGGCGCCGCCTGCCCCGCCGGGTTGAGCCGCAGGCCGAACTTCGGGTCCTGCTTGCCGTCGCGCTGGAGGAACGACGTGCCGTAACCGAGGGCGGTGTGGTTGGGGTCGAAGGCGGAGGTCGCGATGGTGTTCTCGACCTTGGAGAAGGCCATGCCGGCGAACGCCGTGTTGCGGTGGCCGCCCCAGGTGGTGTCGAAGAAGCGGACGCCCCTGGGGGACAACCCGCAACCGCTGTTGGTGTCCATCACGTACGTGCCGTTCGCAGGGCAGGCCTTGTTCAGGTCACCGCCCGACATGACGACGGCAACGGAACCCGGTGTGGGACCGGCCGGCGCGCGGTCGCCGAAGCGGTCGCGGAAGGACAGCAGCATCGAGCCGTCGGTCTCGAAGCCGATCTCGCCCAACTCCGGTTCGGGGTTGGCGATGGTGGAGGCACCGCACGGCCTGCCGTTCTGCGAGGTCGGGTAGGTGTTGGTCCACGGGAACCAGCCCGCCCCGTCGCAGGGACCGCCGCCGACCGTGGACTCGCGCGGGTAGTCGAGCGGCTGGTTCAGCACCGCCGCCGCGAAGGCCCCGGTGGCCAGGTCGAACGGCAGCACCACCGCGCGCAGGTCGGACACCTTGCCGGTCGACTCGCCCGAGCAGACGCCGCCGAGGTAGCCGGTGCCGTCCTGCAGTCCGAGGCCGAACGGCCGCCAGTCCCCGGCCGCGGGGCAGCCCGGGTCGGGGATCGGGTAGGCGGCCTTCGGCGCGGCCGCCGTCGGCCCGGTGGCGTCGTAGCGGTAGAGCTTGCGGTCGTTGAGGTTGACGACGAAGAGGTCCTTGCCGTCGTCGGTGACCTTGATGCCGCCGAGGCTCTCCTTGCCCGGCACCGCCAGGAACGCGTCGTCGGTGCCGGCGCCGTGGACGGTCGAACCGGCGTCCGGGACGTTCGCGAACAGCGTGGTCCGCTGCTGCGCGAGGTCGGTCACGTAGAGCGCGCCCGCGCCGCCGGGGCCGTAGTCCGTGGTGCGCTTGGCGACGGCCGAGGAGAACACCCGCCGGTCCACCCGGTTCCAGGCGATGCCGTACAGCGCGCCGGTCTCCGCGTTGGTGGCGATGTCGGTGACGTTCACGTCCACGCCGTCCTGCCCGCGCGCGCTGTACGGGAAGGACACCAGCGTGCGCTGCGTCCCGCCCTCGCGCGTGGTCGGCTGACAGGTCGTCACCAGCGGCGCGTTCTTCTGGCAGTAGTCACCGGGGCTCCACAGCCCGGTGGTGTACGCCGCGTTCTTGCCGCCGGAGAGGTCGACGAACTCCTCGTTGCTGCTCAGCTGGGTGGGGGCACCGGTCAGGCCCTGCCGCGAGGCGAAGGCCGGGAAGAGCTTGCCCGGCTTCGGATTCACCACCTGCACACGGTACTTGCCGCCCGCGAGCTTGGCCGCGGCCGGCGCCAGCGTCACCGTGCCGTCCGCCGCCGTGGTGCCCTCGATGCCGGCGCCCGCGTCGTCCGTGAGGGTCACCTTCACCCCGGCCAGGCCGGGCTCCAGCGCGGGCGTCCACACCCCGCTGGCGTCCACGGCCCGGACCACGCGGACCGTCACCGTCCCGTCGCCCGTCTGCGGGAAGGCCGCCGGGGCCGCCACCAGCGAGCCCGCGCCGATTCCCACGACCAACGCCGCGGTCCCGCCCACGGTACGGCGGCCGAACACACCCGGCCGCCGCCGCTCCGGGCCGCGCGCGGCACCGGACCTCTGTTCACGTGTCGTTGTCATCCCTGCTCTCACTGTGCAGTCGGGCCTGCCGCCCCTACCTCGCAAGGGAGTTCACGTATTGGCGGCAAGCCGCTCATTCTTAATGAGAGCTTAAAGTGGATTCACACAAGTTCGCAGGAGAACCAGGAACTTTGACGCTTCGTCAGGCGTTCTGACAGAGTCAACCGGAACCAGCGCCTCACCCTGCGCGGCGAGCCCCCGCCGGCCGTCCGCGGATCGAACGGACCGGGGGGAGGGCGTTCGAGTAGCCCATGACGTCGTAGGCATCGGCCAGGTTGCCGCAGGAGGCCAGGGTCTCGGGGTGGTCGCTTCCGAGGATTCGCTCGTGAGTGGCGAGGACACGGCGGAAGAGACGTATGGCGACAGTGGGTCCCGCATGGCCCGGCCAGAAGGCGGCGGTGCGGTTGAGGACGCAGGTGGTGGTCAGAGTGTCGTGACCGGGGCCGTGGTTGCCTGTGAGGGCGTCCACGTGGGGAGAGAGTTCCCGGTAGCGGGGCCAGCCGACCGACAGTTCGACGTTCTCGGGGAGGGCTTCCGAGAGGAGGCGGCCGGCCCGGCCGTGGGCGGTCCCGCCTGTGGTGCCGCTCCCCGGGCGACGACCGGATGTGGTGAAGTCGTGCCGCCGTACGGGTGAACGGGGCCGGTACGGCCGCGACTCGGTCCGTTCGTGCACGCTACAGATGGGGGCGTTCGTCAACGGAGCCCGGCCCTGGCCGGTGGGTGGAGAAGGTGGTCGGCATGCGCAAGGCTTGGCTCGCGACAGTAATGGCGCTGGGGTTGTCGCTCGTTCCGTCGACGGCCGTGCCCGCCGGGGCGTCCCCGGCACCCGCGCCGGTGCCGACCGAGGCGGCGTACGAGGGGGTGCTGCTCGTGAACCGCGCCAGCGGGAAGTGCCTGGAGATCGCCGACAGCAGCCACGCCAACGGGGCACGCGCCCAGCAGTGGTCGTGCGACGGCGTCGCGAACACGATGCGGTGGCGCATCGAGCGGCACGGGGGCGGCGACACCTTCCGGATCGTCAACGTCAACAGCGGCAAGTGCCTGGAGATCGAGAACGGCAGTTACGAGGACGGCGCCCGGGCGCAGCAGTGGGCGTGCGAGAACCTGCCGGTGATGCGCTGGTACGTGAAGCTGAGCGGCGACGCGCTGGTGGTCTACAACGAGGAGACGCTGCGCTGCCTGGAGATCGCGGACTCCAGCCTCGCGGACGGTGCCCGTGCGCAGCAGTGGGCGTGCGCCTACTGGGCCACCCAGCTGTGGGACGCCATCGTGTGACGGGGGTCCCGGGTGGTCGGACGGCAGGCCGGCCGCGGATCACATGGGCGGCGGCCCGCCGGGTCGGCGCGGCGGGTCGGCGCGGCGGGTCGGCGCGGCGGCGAGGGCGAACAGGCGGGGGTGCACGAGCGACCCCGCGTCCCAAGTGTGCTACCTGGCAGCCTAGTTGACGTGCCAACGAGGGCACCTACTTTGAGAATCGCTCCCGATGGGCGGCAATCAGGTCCCGGTACCAGGCGTAGGAGGCCCTCGGCGTACGCCGCTGCGTCGCGAAGTCGACGTGGACGAGGCCGAAGCGCTGGCTGAACAGCCCCTCGGCCCATTCGAAGTTGTCGATCAGGGACCAGGTGTAGTAGCCGCGGACGTCGGCGCCCTCGGCGATGGCTCGGGCGAGGGCGTCGAGGTGGCCGGCGAGGTAGTCGATGCGGGGCTGATCCGGAACGGTCTCCTCGGCCACGGAGCAGCCGTTCTCGGTGATGGTGACGGGCGGGAGGGCCGTGCCGTAGGTGTCGCGGAGGCCCAGGAGGAGCCGGCGCAGGCCGTCGGGGACGACGGGCCAGCCGAAGGCGGTGCGGGGGACGTCGGGGATGTCGACCAGGTCGAAGGGCAGGCCGGGGTCGGTGGGGGCGGCGACGCGGGTGGGGTTGTAGTAGTTGACGCCGAGACCGTCGAGGCCGGGGGCGTGGATGAGGTCGAGGTCGCCGGGGTGGACGGCACCGAAGACATCGTCGGGGACGCCGAGGGCGGAGAGGTCGGGGTAGCGGCCGAGCAGGACGGGGTCGGTGAACAGCCGGTTGTGGAGGGTGTCGTAGGCCGCGGCCGCTGCGGCGTCGGCCGGCGAGGGGGTCGCCGGTTCGACGGGGGTGAGGTTGTTCGAGAGCAGCACCTCCAGTCCGCGCTCGTGGAGGGCGGCGGCGGCCAGGCCGTGGCCGAGGAGCTGGTGGTGGGCGGCCGGGAGGGCGTCGAACATCAGGGCGCGACCGGGGGCGTGGATGCCCATCGCGTAGCCGTAGACGGTGTGCACGAAGGGCTCGTTGAGGGTGATCCAGGCGGGGATGCGGTCGCCCAGGCGGTCGGCGACGAGCGCGGCGTACTCGGCGAAGCGGTACGCGGTGTCGCGGTTCAGCCAGCCGCCGGCGTCCTCCAGGGCCTGCGGGAGGTCCCAGTGGAAGAGGGTGGGCAGCGGGGTGATGCCGGCGGCGAGCAGGGCGTCGGTCAGGCGGTCGTAGAAGGCGAGTCCGGCGGGGTTCACCGGGCCCGCGCCGGTGGGCTGCACGCGGGGCCAGGCGATGGAGAAGCGGTAGCCGTCCAGCCCGAGGCCCTTCATCAGGGCGATGTCCTCGGGATGGCGGTGGTAGTGGTCGCAGGCCACCTCCCCGCTGTGGCCGTCGCGGACGGCGCCGGGGCGGGCGCAGAAGACATCCCAGACGGACGGGCCGCGGCCGTCCTCGTCCACCGCACCCTCGATCTGGTAGGCGGCGGTGGAAACACCCCAGCGGAACCCCGCCGGCAGGTCGAGACGATCCGGCATGGCAGCCTCCCGGCAAGGAACATGAGGAATGCTCATGTTACTGACCTCGCACGGAAACACCAGAGGAAGCCCACCGCCCGGAGCTCGCGGATCCCGATGACCCCGGGCCCACTTGACCCCCGGCGGTCCCACCCGAGCCTCGCGCAGCCGAGCACGCCTACCGAACCCCCGACGGCGGTCTGCGCCCCCGTCTCACCGGAGCAGCCACCGCCCGGTCAGCTCCAGCACGTCGGCGCGGCTGCGCCCGTCGTGGTCGGCTGCGATCAGCCGGTTGCCGATCCGCAGCGAGAACGCGAGCAGACAGCGCACCTCGACCTCGTCCGGGTCCGCGCAGATCGCGCCGAAGAGCGAACGCAGGTACGCCATCCGCCGGTTGTCGACCCGCCTGAGCCGTTCCGCCACCGCTTCGTCCGTCCGCGCCCAGTCGCGGACCGCCAGCTCGGCCTCGGTGCCACCGACCGGGCCGGACGCCGCCGAGGCGATGGCGAAGAGCCGGACCAGCCGGGACCTGGCGTCACCGCCGCCGCCCTCCACCTCCTCGATCACCGCCTCGGCGACATGGTGCTCCCAGGTGTCGAGCATCTCCGCGAGCAGCGCCTCCCGGTTGGCGAAGTACCCGTAGAAGCCGCCCTTGGTGACGCCGAGCGCCTGCGCCAGCACCTCGACCCGGACCGCCGCCGGGCCGCCGCGGGCCAGTGCCCGCATCCCCTCCTCGACCCAACTGCCGCGCGGCGTACGGATCGCGCCCATCGCATGTCTCCCGTCACGTCCCACGAGTCGTCTATACGGTGCCGTACAGACGGGTCTATGCTCGATCTGTACGGCATCGTATAGAACCCGGGGGTCCACCATGAGCACAAGACTGCCCAGCACCGCCTACACCGCCCAACCCTGGCGACTCCACCGGATCGCCCCCGACTTCCAGGTCGAGGATGTCTGGGAGCTGTCCACCCCGGGCGGCCCGGACGACCTGGCCCGCCTGGTGGAACAGTTCGCGAACGGCTCCGGCGAGGCGCTCTCCGCACCCGTGCCGCGCTTCCTCTTCGCCGTCCGCTGGAAGCTCGGCAAACTGCTCGGCTGGGACGGCTCCGGCGCCCAGGGCCCGCTGCCCACCCTGCGGGACCGGCTCCCGGCCGACCTGTCGGAGGGGCCGCGCGGGCCCGACCTGCGGGCTGTCCCGCTCACCTCCGTCTACCTGACCCACGACGAGTGGGTGACCGAGCTGGCCAACCGCACCGTCCAGGCCGCGATGCACATCGGCTGGGTGCCCGACGGCTCCGGCGGGTACGGCGCCCGGATGACCGTGCTGGTGAAGCCGAACGGCCGGTTCGGGGTCCTCTACATGGCCGCCATCAGGCCCTTCCGCTACCTCGGGGTCTACCCCGCGATGCTCCGGGCCATCGGACGCAGCTGGCAGACGGCGAACTGAGCAAGGCGGGGGCCCCACCGAAGGGGGTCCCGGCGTCACCGCACGGGGACGAGCTTCCAGCGCTGCTGGGCCTTGCCGTTGGCCCGGTCCTGGAACACCTTGGCGCCGTTGGTCTTCGAGCCACCGCTGTCGGCGAGCTGCCCGTCCCAGCGGCTCTCCAGGATGTAGCCGCCGGCGTCGGACGGGGCCACCAGCCACTGCTGGGCGGTACTGCCGTCGCCGGTCCGGAGGTTGAGCCGGGCGCCGGGCACGACCGAGTTGTCGGTGATGGCCAGCACCTTCCCGCTGCCGACACCGGTGGCGGTGTAGTAGCCGTCCCCGGCGGACTTCAGGCGCCACTGCTGGTTGGAGCCGCCGTTGGCACCCCACTGGATGACGGGGGTGCCGTCGGCCGTGCCGAGGCCGGAGGCGTCGAGGAGCTTGCCGCTGTCGGCGTTCACCAGGGTGTACGTGCCGTCCAGGGCGGGCCTGGACCCCGGCTTGACGGCGAGGTTGGCGAACTGCACACCGTAGTAGCCGGCCGCGCCGAGTCCGATCTGGCCGGCGCCGTAGTCGCCGTTCTGGGCGGTTCCGACGACCGCGCCGTCGATCCTGGCGGTGATCGTCCTGCCCTCGAAGGCCAGCGCGAGGCCGTGCCAGGTGCCGGTCCCGGGCGCCGGGATCCTGCCCTCGGCGAGCGTCGTGAAGGCCCAGTTGCTGTCGGACCTGGTCAGCGACCACGCGCCGGTGTCGGACAGGCGCAGGTGGTAGGCGTTCAGCCCCTTGTTGTTGCGGCGCTGGGTGCCGGCCCGGCCGAGGAGCTCCATCGTCCCCGGCTGCTCCAGCAGGGCGTCCGCACTGACCGTGTAGTCGGACCAGTCGAGCCCGCCCATCAGGGTGTACGGGTGGTTGGAGGCCTCGTCGGTCCAGCGGATCGGGGAGCTCGGAGCCTGCTGGCGCAGGCAGTTGCCGGACCGCCCTCCGGCGCAGGGCGCGGTCTCGAAGGCGCCGTTCATGGTGGAGAAGTACCGCACCTCCTGACCGGGGCCGGTGCCGGCCAGGGTGTCGGCGTAGGGCAGCGCGAGCAGCGAGCGGGCCGGGCCGGTCGCGGTGGCCGCGCCCTGGCCGCCGGTGGTGGTGACGGTGTAGAGGTGGCCGGGCTGGAGGGTCAGCGTGTACGTCCCGGCGTTCGCGGTCAGGTCGGCGCCGCGGACCATCCGGCCGGCGGCGGCCGGCCCGGACAGGTCGGTGGACCACACGTGCAGCGCCCCGCCCGGAAGCCCGCCGGCGACCTTGAGGGTCACGGTCTGCGCGGCGGTGGCGTCCATGGTCTCCAGGACGGTGGACCAGGCCGACCTGTCGGGCGAGCGGTAGCTGACGTGGCTGCCGTTCGCGCGGTTCCCGCCGAGGTAGCCGGAGGCGGTGTCGAGGTACTGCCAGCCCGGCTGGGTGAACTGGGTGGTCTGGGCGGTGGCCCAGGTGCTCCGCCCGACGGTGTACGCCCCGGACCACGGCTGGTCGGCGACGATCAGGCCCATGGTGTTGAACTGGAGGTTCTGGTAGATCGAGGCGACCAGCGGCCAGTTGAGGAAGCCGGTCATCCTGGCGTCCAGGTAGCCCCGGTTGACGCCGCGGGCGATCGCGGGCGCGCCGGCGTTGGCGTCGTCCGAGCCGTTCTCGGCGGCCCACAGCTGCTTGCCGGTGGCGCGCGCGTCGGCGCTGCTGGCGCAGGTGGTCATTGGCGAGCGGTACTGGCAGGGGTAGTGGGCGCCGACGATGTCCACGGCGTCGGCGAGGGCGCCGTCCTTGCGCATCGCGGTGGCGATGTCCCAGTTGTCGTCGGCGCCGACCACCTTGACGGCGGTGTACCCCTTGGCGTTGAGGGTGGCGCGCAGGTTCTTGTACCAGGCCGCGTCGTACGAGCGCTCGTTCCAGCCGCCGAGGTAGTCGATGGTCAGGTTGTGCCGGCGGGTGCAGCCGAGCCAGTCCATCAGGTAGTCGATCATGTCCTGGGACCAGAAGTTGCCGTTGCCGATCCAGCCCGGCGCGCCCCAGGCCAGGCCGTACAGTTTGATCGCCGGGTTGCGCTGCTTGGCCTGTTCCATCACCCACCACTCGTATCCCGACTGGCAGTTGACCGCCCCGCGGGTGTGTTCGTGGCTGCTCTCGGCGCCGTCGGTGGAGTTGGTGTCGCCGCCGATCTCCACCTTGAGCAGTTGCAGGGCGGCGCCCTGGCCGGGTGCGAAGAGGTAGTCGAGGATCTGGGCGCGCTGCGGCTCGGGGTAGTCGAGGAGCAGCCGGGTGTTGCCTCCGCCGCCGCTGATCGCGCCGACGCCGTCGAAGGTGCGGCCGGCGCTCCCGCCGTCGACGGTAATCGCGGTGGAGACGGCGGTGGTGGCGGCGGGTGCCGCGGCGGCCGGCGGTGGGGCGCTCCAGGCGAGGAGCAGTTCGAAGCAGAGCGCCAGGACGGCGAGGGCGGGGGCCCAGCGGGCCTTGTGCCGTGCCTTTGGTGCGGTGTGCATGGCGGATCTCCAACCTGACGGGGGTGGGGTGGAGCCGGGCAGCGTCGTCACGCGGGCCGGGTGGTGCTGTCTGGGTGCGCGGAGCAGTGGGAGCCGCGCCGACGGCGAGGCAACTGGCCTACCGGGAACGGGCCGTGGGGGATGTCCAGCGAGCGAGGGTGCCCGCCAGGACCATAGGTCGGTCATCTGATCCGGTCAATGCAATCGGACCAATTCCCTATTGGATGACCATTCTCAGGTCATTCAATCAAGTCGGTCTTGACTCCGATCCGCAGGGATCCCCAAGATGGCTGCAACCGAACGACGGGCCGTCAGCAGCCCGGGCTGCCGCATCGATCACACGGCGCTTCTCCGGTCACCGCGGCCCACACGGCACGCACGGCCTGCGCGGCCCGCACGGCCTGCGCGGCTCACGCGACTCACACAGCCCGCACAGCTTGCGCGGCTCACACGGCCTACGCGGCCGGCACGGTCTGCCGGCACGGCCGCCCGCACCTGCGCGGCCATCACAGCGAGAGGAACCATGAACCTCCCTCAGAACCCGGCCTCCGCTCACATCGAGGACTTCTCCCCCGGCACGGGATCGCACCCGCCCCGGGCCTGGTACCCGGAGTCCGACGCACCCCGGCTCGCCCTGGACGGCAGGTGGCGCTTCCGCCTCTCCCCCACGGCCGACACGCACGACGAGTCCTTCGCACAGCTCGACCACGACGCCTCCGGCTGGGACGAGCTCACGGTGCCGGGCCACTGGGTGCTGCAGGGACACGGCGCCCCCGCGTACACCAACACGCTGTATCCGTTCCCGGTGGACCCGCCCCGGGTGCCGACCGAGAACCCGACCGGCGACCACCTGCGGTACTTCGACCTGCCCGCGGACTGGCCGACCGGCGGCGACGCGGTGCTGCGCTTCGAGGGCGTCGAGTCCTGCGCCCGGGTGTGGCTCAACGGGGAACAGCTCGGGGAGTTCAAGGGCAGCCGGCTGCCGCACGAGCTCCCGGTGGGCGGCCTGCTGCGCCGGGCCGGGAACGTGCTGGCCGTCCGCGTCCACCAGTGGTCGTCCGGAAGCTACCTGGAGGACCAGGACCAGTGGTGGCTGCCGGGGATCTTCCGCGAGGTGACGCTGCTGCACCAGCCCGCGGGAGCGGCCGGTGACTTCTTCGTCCACGCCTCCTACGACCACCGGACGGGTACCGGCACCCTGTGCGTCGACAGCGAGGTGCCGGGCCGGGTCACCGTGCCCGGGCTCGGCCTCGACCTCGCGACCGGCGAGAGCGCCACCGTCCCCGTCGAGTCGTGGACCGCCGAGACCCCGCGGCTGTACACCGCCGAGCTGGCCACGCCGGGCGAGCGGATCCCGCTGCGGATCGGCTTCCGCACGGTCGCCGTCGAGGACGGGGTCCTGAAGGTCAACGGCCGGCGGATCCTGTTCCGGGGAGTCAACCGCCACGAGTTCCACCCCGACACCGGGCGCACGGTGGACCGGGACACCATGCGCACGGACCTGCTGCTGATGAAGCAGCACAACATCAACGCCGTCCGCACCAGCCACTACCCGCCGCACCCCGCCTTCCTCGACCTCTGCGACGAGCTCGGGTTCTGGGTGATGGACGAGTGCGACCTGGAGACCCACGGCTTCGAGCCGCTCGGCTGGCACGACAACCCCTCCGACGACGACCGCTGGACCCCGGCGCTGCTCGACCGCGCCGCCCGCACGGTCGAGCGCGACAAGAACCACCCCTGCGTCGTCCTCTGGTCCCTCGGCAACGAGGCCGGCACCGGCCGGGGCCTCACCGCCATGGCCCGGTGGATCCGCGACCGCGACCCGTCCCGGCCCCTGCACTACGAGGGCGATCCCTCCTGCCGGGACACCGACGTCTACTCCCGGATGTACGCCGACCACGCCGAGGTCGAGCGCATCGGCCGGCGGGAGGACGGCGGTCCCGAACGACGGCGCCGGCTCCCCTTCCTGCTCTGCGAGTACGCCCACGCGATGGGCAACGGTCCGGGCGGGCTGGCCGAGTACCAGCGGCTGTTCGAGACGTACCAGCGCTGCCAGGGCGGCTTCGTCTGGGAGTGGATCGACCACGGCCTGGCCCACCCCGAGCACGGCTACGGCTACGGCGGCGACTTCGGCGAGGAACTGCACGAGGGCAACTTCGTCTGCGACGGCCTGGTCTTCCCCGACCGCACCCCCTCCCCCGGTCTGGCCGAGTACAAGAAGGTGGTCGAGCCGGTCCGCATCGAGCCCGGCGGCGCCCCCGGCACCGTGCGGGTGACCAACCTCCACGACTTCGCCGACCTGTCGCGGCTCGCCCTCACCTGCTCCTACGAGATCGACGGCGCACCCGTCGGGGAGTGGCGCCTCGACGTGCCCGTCCTCGACCCGGGCGAGTCCGCCGAGGTGAAGCTGCCGGTGCCGCCGGGCCCGGCCGGGGACGGCGAGACGGGCTGGACCGTCCGCGCGGTGCTCGCCGAGGACGCCCCCTGGGCGCCGGGGGGCCACACCGTCGCCTGGGGCCGGATCCCCCTCGGCCGACGGCCCGCCCTCCCGCGGGCCGTCGGCCGGGCTCCCCGCGCCGAGGACGGCCGGATCGTGCTCGGCCCGGCCGTGTTCGACGCGCGCAGCGGCGCGCTGACCCGGATCGGGCCGGTGCCCGTGACCGGGCCGCGGCTGGACGTGTGGCGCGCGCCGACCGACAACGACCAGGGGCCCCAGTGGCGGCCCGAGGAGCAGCTCGACCGGCAGTGGCGCCGGCTCGGCCTGCACCGGCTGCGCCACCGGCTGGACGGGGTCGAATCGACGGACGACACCCTGACGGTGCGGACCAGGGTCGCCCCGGCCGCCACCTCGCTCGGTCTGCTCACCGTCCACCGCTGGACCGCCGACGCGGACCGGCTGCGCCTCGTCGTCACCGTGACGCCGGAGGGCGAGTGGCGGGTGCCGCTGCCCCGGCTGGGCATCCGGCTGGGCCTGCCGAGCGGCTTCGGCCGGGCACGCTGGTACGGCGGCGGGCCGGGCGAGGCCTATCCGGACAGCCGCTCGGCCGCGCTGCCGGGCCGGTACGCGATGACCGTCGACGCGATGCAGACGCCGTACGTGCGCCCGCAGGAGAACGGCGCCCGGGCGGACGTCCGCTGGGCGGAGCTGACCGACGGCGGCACGACGGTGCGAATCGAGGGCGAGCCGCTCTTCTGGTTCACCGCCCGCCGCTGGACCACCGAGCAGCTGGACGCGGCCCGCCACCTGCCGGACCTCGTCGCGGGCGACACCGTCTGGGTCCACCTGGACCACGCACAGCACGGCCTCGGCTCGACATCCTGCGGGCCCGGCGTCCTGCCCCCGCACCGGCTGGCCGCCGCGCCCGCGGAGTTCTCGTTCACCTTCTCGGCGGTCGACGGCTGAGGCGTCCACGCGCCGGTGCGGCGATGGGTCCGGCGCGTCGGCGCGCCGGACCCATCGCCGTGTCCAGGGACTTCAAGAGACTTCAGAGGAGTTCAGGGGAGTTCAGGGGATCCGAAGAGCCGCGCGAGCCCCCGCCACCACACCCCCACCGCACCCCCACCGCGCCGCCCCCCGAGGAGTGATTCAGGCCAGACCCTGGCCAAACTTTCGTATATCGAATACCTTCACCCCAATGCCGACGCCAGGCCCGCCGCAGAAGGCCCCGCGGGCACGGCATCCCCCCACTCCTCCACCCGAGGTGGCCCCCATGCTCCGCAACGCGCTCGAACCCTGGCACCTCCTGATCGTCATAGCAGCGATCGCCCTGCTGTTCGGCTCCACGAAACTGCCCGAACTCGCCCGCGGCCTCGGCCGTTCGATGCGCATCCTGAAGGCCGAGACCCAGGCCATGCGCGAGGACGACCTCCGGCCGGACGACCCGGCCGGTCCGGTGTCGGCCCCGGCCGTCGAGCCGGGGCCGATCCCTGCGGTCGAACCAACCGGCGTCACCGGCGTCACCGGCGCCGCCTCGCCGTCGAACTCGCCGTCGAACTCGCCGTCGAGGCGGACCGGCTCGGCCTGATCCCCCGTCGACCAGCGCGTTCCACGGGGCCGTCGGCCTCGTGGAACGCCTGCGTGCCCGGGGTCCACGGGTCGGTCACTTGCCGGCGCCCATGGTGAGCCCCTCGGTGAGACGGCTGCCCAGCCAGGCGTAGAGCCCGATCATCGGCAGGATCGAGATAGACACCCCGGCGAACAGCGCGCCGAAGTCCGCACCGGTGAACTGCTGTTGCTGGAAGTAGTTCAGCAGGGCCAGCGGCAGGGTGAACTTGTCGTTGGTCTGGATGAACATCAGCGCCAGCAGGGTCTCGTTCCAGATCGCCATCGCGTTGAGCAGGGTCGCCGTCGCCAGGCCGCCCCGGGCGAGCGGCAGCATGATCCGCCAGAAGGTCATCGCCGCGGACACCCCGTCCAGGGCCGCCGCCTCCTCCAGTTCGGCCGGCAGCGAGGCGAAGAACGAGGTCAGCAGGAAGACCGTGAACGGCAGCGAGGTCACGACGTAGAGCACGAACAGGCCGAAGAGGCTGTCGATCAGTCCCAGCCGGTTCATCAGCGCGTACAACGGGAGCACCATCACCTGGACGGGGATCCCGAGGCCGAGGACGAAGTACAGGCTGAGGCCGTTCGACACCCGGCCCGGCCGCCTGCCCAGCACGTAGGCGGCCGGGCCGGCGACGATCACGGTCACCGCCGAGGCGGTGGCCACCAGGAGCGCCGAGTTGGCGAACGCGGGTCCGAAGCCGCCGTCGTTCCACGCCGTCGACCAGTTCTCGAAGTGCAGGGCGGTGGGCAGGGACCAGGGGTGTTCCAGGACGTCCCGGCTGCTCTTGAGCGAGCTGATCAGCAGGTAGGCGAAGGCGAACAGGCAGAAACCGGTGAACAGCCAGACGGCGACGGTCCCGGGCAGCCGTGCCAGCACGGCGGCCGCCCGCCTCCTGCGGGCGGCCAGAGCCGGGGCCGGGGCCCGGACCGGGGTCCGGGCCTCGTCCGCCTCGGTCGTGACGGTGGTCATCGCGGCACCTTTCGTGGAGGGTTCGGAGCTGCAGAGCTTCGGACTGCAGGGCGTCGGAACGGCGGGCTTCGGAACGGCGGGCTTCGGAACGGCGGGCTTCGGAACGGCGGGCTTCGGAACGGCGGGCTTCGGAACGGCGGGGTTCAGAACTGCAGGGCGTCACGGCGCATCAGCCACCGCAGCGCGACCACCAGTACGCCGACGAACGCCAGCGTGGTCACGGCGGAGGCCGCGGCGTAGCCGAACTGGTTGAGCGGGGTGATGCCGCCGACGGTCTCGCCGTAGACGAACAGGGCGTTGTTCCACTGGTAGGTGGGCGGCAGCGCGCCCTGGTTCCCGCCGAAGGCCAGGATGAACTCGAAGATCTTGACCGACGTGATGGTCCACAGCACCGCGGCGGCGGCGGTCACGTCCCAGGACAGCGGCAGCGTGACGTGGCGGAAGCGCTGCCAGGCGTTGGCGCCGTCGAGCCGGGCCGCCTCGTAGAAGGAGTCGGGGATCCGGTCGACGCCGGCCATCAGGATGGTCACGTAGTAGCCGGTGTTGATCCAGATCAGGGCGAGCAGGACGGCGTTCATCGTCCAACCGGGCCGCAGCCACTGGACGGCGTCCATCCCCAGACCGCCGAGCGCCTGGTTGACCAGGCCGTCGAGGCTGAGCAGCGAGCCCCAGAAGATCGCCAGGACGACGGAGGAGACGATGTGCGGCAGGAAGATCACCGCGCGGACCAGCTTCCGGCCCCGCATCTCGCGCAGCATCAGCATGAAGCCGAAGCTCAGCACGAAGACCACCGCGCCGACCCCGAAGAGGATCTTCAGGGTGTTGCCGAAGGCGGAGCTGAACGCGGGGTCGTGGAGCAGCTGCGTGTAGTTCCGAAAGCCCGCCCAGCGCGGCGAGTTGATGCCGTCCCAGTCGGTGAGGCCGGTGTACACCGCGTACAGGGTCGGCCCGATGAACAGCGCGGTGTAGAGGGCCGCGGCCGGCGCCACGAACGGTCCGAAGATCCGCCCCCGGCGCCGCTCCAGCGGGGAGTGGGTGACCGCGCTCACGGGTTGGCCTTCCAGAAGTCGACGGAGGCCTGCCGGGTCTGGGCGACGAACTCGTCCGCCGTGGTGACCCCTTGGATGAAGCGGACCACGTTCGGGGTGTAGGCCTTGGTGGCCCAGGCGGCGAAGTCCACGAACAGCCGGGCCTGGTCGGCGTAGACGTCGTTGCCCTCGATGGCCTTCGCGACCGCGGCGAGCTCCTCGGGCGCCGGTATGTCGGCGCGCGGGGTGATGTTCAGGGCCTGGGTCGCGATGCCCGCGAGGCGGTCCCTGTTCATGAAGTACGCGATGAACTTCTGCGCCTCGGCGCCGTGTTTGGCGCTCCTGGGCACCGCGAAGCCGAAGAAGTTGACGCCGACGGCGGTGTTGCCGCCGTCGATCGCGGGCAGCTGGAAGTTGCCGAAGGTGAAGCCGGCCGGGACGTTGGGCCGGCTCTCGCCGGGGACCCAGGTGCCGTTGAGGTACAGCGCGGCCTTGCCCTGGGCCCAGCTGGTCTGCGACTGGGTGCCCTGGGTGGACTCGTAGCCCTTGATGAAGTAGTTCTTGCGCAGCTGCTCGACCTTGCCGACGGCGGCACGGACCTTCGGGTCGTCCCACGCGGCGCCGCTGTGGTCGGCGGCGAGCGCGCGGACGCCGTCGGTGCCGAGCTGGCGTTGCAGGGTGAGCAGGGTCCAGTAGGGGTCGTTGCTGGGCAGGGCGATCGGGGAGACGCCGGTCGCCTTGATGGCGTCGAGCTTCCCGACCAGGTCGTCCCAGGTCTTCGGCGGGCTGGCGGCGAGCTCCGGGTACGCGGCGGAGTTGAACCAGACGCCCTCGGTGGCGACCGAGTACGGCACCATGAACGGCTTGCCGTTCCGGTCGTTGAGGTAGGCCTTGTACTTGTCCGGGATCACCTCGCCGACCGTCTTGGCCTCGCCGGGGATCTGCGCGGCGTAGACCGGGCTCAGATCGGCGTGCTGGTCGGCGGTGACCACGGCGCCCAGCGCGTTGACCGAGTTGTCGATCAGATCGGCCGCGGCGCCGCTCTTCAGGGTCGGGGTGATCTTCTGGATGACCTGGCGGCCCTGCCACTGGATGGTCACCTTGATACCGGTGTCCTTGGTGAACTTCTCCGCCGCCGCCTGGATGACCTTGGCCTGCGGCTCGCTCTGGTTCCACATCGACCAGTAGGTGAAGGAGGCGCCGCTGTCGGCGCCGCCGCCGCAGCCGCTCAAGGTGCCCGCGGCGAGGGCGGCCGCGGCGGCGGCGAGGAGGAGGCGTCTGGCGTGGGAGTACGTGGTCATGTACGAGGTCCCGTTCGGTGGTTGGGGGCGCTTGGTGGGTGGGTGCGCGGTGGTGGTGGGTGCGCGGTGGTGGTGGGTGCGCGGTGGTGGGTGGGGAGGGCAGCCTCAGGCCCGGTGCGGGGCCGCGGGCAGGCCCCAGCGGAAGGCGGTCGGAGCGCGGACGGGTTCGACCGTGAGGTCCGGTGTGTCCCCGGCGGCGGCCACCAGGCATTCGGCGCCGGCGGGCAGGGCGATCTCCAGCAGGCCGTCGGGGCGCAGCGTCCAGCCGGCCGGGCCGGGCCGGTCGCCCAGCGGCCGGACGTCCGCCGGCCCGGTCAGCCGGCCCGGCGCGACCAGGCACGGCTCCCCCGCCGTGCTGCGGATGCGGATCCAGCGGGTGGCACCGTCGCGGCGGCAGGCGCTGATCCTGAAGCCGCCCTCGGCGGCCAGGTCGTGCACCACGGCGTCGGCCCAGCCGTCCGGGACGGCGGGAAAGATCCGCAGGACGCCGCCCCAGCTCTGCAGCAGCATGTCGTGCAGGCTCTGCGCCCCGGACAGCGGTGTCTCGACGACGGGACCGGTCTCGGCGTACATGGTGTTCGGCCGGACGTAGACGTCCAGGAGTTCGTCGAGTCGGCGCCGGGCCGCCTCGCCCTCGCCGAGGAGGGCGTGCATCGAGGCGGCGCCGGTGGAGCTGTAGCCCTGGAGCTCGCCGGTGAGGCCGAGCCAGTGGTCCATGCTGCGGCGCAGCAGGGCCCGGTGGGCGGGGGCGGTGAGGTCGAGCTGGTGGAGCGGGTGGAACCAGAGCAGGTGCGAGTAGTGCCGGTGGGAGCTGGTGAGCCGGAGGTCCCGGCCGATCCACAGGCCCTCGTCCGCGTCCTGCGGCGGCGGCGCGGTGAGGCGGTCGAGCACGTGCGTCCAGGTGGCGGCGAGCGGGTCGGCGGCCCCGAGCCGGGCGGTCGCGTCCAGCAGGGTCCGGCAGCCCCAGTGCAGCAGGGCGAGGTCGTAGTTGCAGTCGGCGGTGGTCCCGTACTCCGGGGAGTAGGTCGGCGGCAGGTGCAGCACGCCGTCGTCGTCCGCGGTGAGGAAGTGGAGGTAGTAGTTGACGGCCTTGCGCAGGAGCGGGACGAGGGTGTCCCGCAGGTAGGTCTCGTCCATGGTGTGCCGGTAGGCGAGCCACCCGGAGTGCAGGGCCCAGGTGAGGTTGCCGACCTCCGGGAGGGGCCAGGTGTGTCCCGGGGTTCCGGCCGGCTCGCTGTACAGGTCGTCCTGGCTGGAGCGGCCGATCACCAGGGAGTCGGCGCGGTGGGCCTCGGGGGTGGAGGCCAGCAGACCGGGCGTGCCGTTCTCCAGCGCCGTGCGCAGCGAGTCGAGTTCCGGGTGCCCGGAGGCGTTGATCGGCCAGTACTCCAGCTGGACGTTGAGGTTCCACCAGGCGGCGGGCCAGGGGGTGGGCTCCAGCCAGGGGCCGTGGGTGGCAAGCACCGGGCGGTCGGCGCGGGTGGCGCAGGCCAGTTTGTACAGCTGGATCCAGTAGAAGCTCTGCACGCGCGCGTCGGGGACGGAGACGAAGCTCTTCGGGTAGTAGGCGTGCCACCAGGCGCGGTGGGTCTCGACGAGCCGCACGGTGCCGGTCCGGTCGGCGCGGTCCGCGGTGTCGGCGGCGATGAGCTGGGCGGAGCGGTCGGTCGGGCTGTGCGCGACCGTGCAGAGCAGGGTGGTGGTGCCGTCCGGTTCGGTGCGGGTGCGCCAGCGGGTCTCGGTGCGGCCGCCGCAGGCGAGGTCCTGGACGCAGCCGCCGCCGGGGCCGCCCTCGCCGTCCGAACCCTCTGAGCCCTCGGCGCTGTCGGAGCCATCGGCGCTGTCGGAGCCGTAAGTGGTGAGGACGGGCGGCGGGTTGTCCTTGAGGCCGGCCGGGCGCTGCTCGGGGTAGAACGCCTCCCGGGGTGGAACGGCCGGTGCGGGGGTGAAGGTCCAGGCCGGCTGCTCGGTGCCGTCCAGCGGGCGGCAGCGGACGACGAGCAGGTCGCGTTCGGCGTGGACGAAGGCCGTGAGGGCGAGCGTTCCGCGGGTGGTGGTGACGGTGCCGGTGAGTTCGGCGTCCCAGAGCGAGAGCCGTAGGTCCGTGCCGGTCACCTCTCCCGCGGTGCACAGGGTGAGGTGACCGATCGGCAGGCGGGTGCCGCCCCACAGCGGGCCGCCGACGTCCTGGTGGTCACGGACCCGGCTGTCGCCGAGGACGAAGCGCAGCCGGGTCTCGCCCTCGGGGCGGCGGACGGAGGCGGCCAGGCCGCCGTTGCCGAGGAACGGGCCGTCGTAGAAGGATCCGGGGACGGCCTGCCAGAGCGGGTCGAGCCCGCCCAGGAAGTCCCGCCAGCCGGTGCCGGCGGCGAGCCGGTCCTCCAGCTCCGGGTGGTCCGGTGGGCGTGTGCCGGCCATGGCTTCTCCGCTCGGTTCGGGGTGGTGCGCGGCGGCGCCGCGGTGGGTTCCGGAGGGGGTCATCGGCCCAGCCATCCGCCGTCGACGGGCAGCAGGGTGCCGTGGACGTAGTCGGCGGCGGGCGAGGCCAGGAAGACCGCCGCTCCGGCGATGTCCTCGGGCGCGGCCCAGCGGCCCGCCGGGATGCGGTCGAGGATGGCGGCGCTGCGGACCGGGTCGGCGCGCAGGGCCCGGGTGTTGTCGGTGGCGACGTAGCCGGGCACGATCGCGTTGACGTTGACGCCCCGGCCGGCCCATTCGTTGGCCAGCGCGCGGGTGAGGCCGGCGATGCCGGACTTGGCGGCGGCGTAGCCGGGCACGGTGATCCCGCCCTGGTAGCTGAGCAGCGAGGCGGTGAACACGATCTTCCCGGAGCCGCGTTCCAGCATCCGCCGGCCGACCTCGCGGGTGAGGACGAACTGGCTGCTCAGGTCGACGGCCAGGACGTGGTCCCAGTCTTCGTCGCTGTGCTCGGCGGCCGGGGCCCGGGCGATGGTGCCGGCGTTGTTGACCAGGATGTCCACCGGCCTTTGCAGACCGGAGAGTTCGGCGCCGAGGGCGGTCACGGCGGCCCGGTCGGCGAAGTCCGCGCGCAGGGTGCGGCACTGCCGGCCCAGGGCGGTGACGCGCTCGGCGACCTCGCTGCCGGAGGTCTCCAGGTTCGCGCTGACGGCGACGATGTCCGCACCGGCGGCGGCCAGCGCCTCGGCGATGGCCAGGCCGAGGCCGCGGCGGGCTCCGGTGACGACGGCCAGCCGGCCGGTCAGGTCGAAGAGCTTTCGGTGTCCGGCGGTGGTCATGCCGACTCCGTCCCGTCGGTGGGCCGGCAGTCGACCAGGACCTTCATCACGCCGGCGCCGGAGTCCAGGGCGCCGGAGTCCAGGGCGCCGGAGTCCAGGGCGGCGAAGGCGGCGTCCGCCCGGGCGAGCGGTTCGATCCGGGAGACGAGGCCGTCGACGGGGATCTCCCCGGCGGCGAGCAGTCGGACGGCCTCCTCGAAGTCCTCCCGGTGGTAGAGCCGGGCACCCAGCAGGGTGAGCTCGCGCTGGAAGAAGCGGTGCAGGTCGACCTCGCGGGGCGTCGGATGGATGGCCACCAGGACCAGTCGGCCGCGGGCCCGCAGGCAGGCGACGGCACTCGCCGCACCGGCGGCCGCGCCGGAGACCTCGAAGGCGACCGCGGCGCCGGCGCCGCCGGTCCGCGACTCGACCGCGGCGACCACGTCGGTGACGGACGGGTCGATGCAGGCGAGGCCGAGCTTCTCGGCGGTGGAGCGCCGGTGGGCGTCGGGCTCGACGACCAGGACGTCCGCGCCGACGCGGCGGGCGACCAGGGCGATCAGCACGCCGACCGGGCCCGCGCCGACGACGACCGCCTGCTCGTCTGCCGCCAGTGCGCAGCGGCGCACGTCGTGGACGGCGACGGCGGTGGGTTCGACGAGCGCGGCGCGGTCCAGCCGCAGCCCCTCCGGGAGCCGGACCAGCAGCTCGGCCGGGACGGTCCAGCTGTTCTGCATGGCCCCGGCGGAGTCGATGCCGAGGAAGTCGAGGCGGTGGCAGAGGTGGGTGTGGCCGGCCCCGCAGGCGGGGCAGTCGCCGCAGGAGGCGGTGGGCATCACGGTGACCGGGTCGCCGCGCTGCCAGCCGGTGACGCCGGCGCCGACCTCGGCGATCCTGCCGGACATCTCGTGGCCGAGGACGGTGGGCGGGCTGACGCGGGCGTCCATGGCGCCGTGCAGGATGTGCAGGTCCGTCCCGCAGATGCCGGTGAAGGCGACGTCGATGCGGACCTGTCCGGCGGCGGGTGGTACGGCTGCGCAGGGCCGGACGAGGACCGTCCGGTCGCCGGTGTAGGTGGCCTGGTGCACCAGGGTTCTCCCGGGGTTGGGTGGGTGGTGGCGGGGTGGCGGGCTCTCAGGCCGTCCGGCCCGTGAGCCCGTAGACGCGCAGTGCGTTGCCGCCGAGGACGGCCTGGGCGTCGGATGCCGGGAGCGCGGAGAGCTCCGCGCGGACGAGGTCGAGCCAGTCCCGGTAGCGGCCGGCGAGTGTCATCACCGGCCAGTCGCTGCCGTAGAGGCAGCGGTCGGGGCCGAAGAGGTCGAGTGCCGTGTGCAGGTAGGGGCGCAGCAGCTCGGGGGTGGCCCGGCCGGGGAGCGCCTCGGTGGCGAGTCCGGAGAGTTTGCAGACCACGTTGGGCCGGGCGGCGAGGCGGCGCAGCGCCCGGCGCCAGCCTCCGTCGTCGGGCGCTCCCGGCCGGGGTTTGCCCAGGTGGTCCAGGACGAGGACGGTCTGCGGGCAGGCGGCGGCGAGCTCGTCGAGTTCGGCGAGCTGGTGCTCGCGCACGCAGGCGTCGAACGGCAGTCCCGAGTCGCCGAGCAGGGCCACACCGGCGCGCAGGCCGGTGCCGGCGGTGAAGCCGGCGGGTTCGTCCTGGAGGAGGCGGCGGACACCGACCACGAAGGGGTCGGCGGCCAGCCGGCGGATCCGCTCGGGCAGGTCCTCGGCCTGTTCCGGGGACTCGGGCTGTTCCAGGGAGAGGTGGGCGACCATGCCGAGCAGCTCCGGGCGGTGGGCGGCGCGGGCGCGCACCCAGTCGAGTTCGGCCCCGGCCTGCTCGGGCCGGCGGCCGGCCTCCACCACGACGACTCCGATCGGCTCGCCGGCGGCGGCCGCCAGTTCGTCCGGTCCGACGGCTCGGCGCAGCGCGGGCTCGGTGAGCCACGGGTAGTCGAAGCGGCCCGGGTCCCACAGGTGCACGTGCGCGTCGACGACCGCGGGCGTCACGACCGCACCTGCGCGGGGCGGCCGGCGGTCCGCCCACTGGTCCAGCCCTGGTCGCGGACCGGTGCGAGGCAGGCCTCGACCCGGGCGAGCAGTTCCTCGTCGATCGCCTCGGCGAGCCGGCCGACGTTGCGGCGAACCTCCTCGGCGCTGCCGGTGCCGACCACGGTGGTGGCGGCGCCCGGGGCGCGGACGGAGAACTGCAGGGCGAGCGTGGCGAGGTCGCTGCCCGCGGCTTCGCAGAGGTCGGCGGCCGCCGCGCAGCGGGCGAGCAGTTCGGCGGAGCCGGGGTGCCAGCCGGGTGCGCCCCGGCGGGTGAGCGCGCCCATCGCCAGCGGCGCCGCGTTGACGACCCCCGTGCCGCAGGCCGCGAAGTGGTCCGTCCAGGCGGCCAGGCGCCGGTCGTGCAGCGTGTACTGGCAGTAGGAGAGCACGGTGTCCACCCGGGTGCGCTGGGCGACGTGGCCGAGGAGGGGCAGCGGGTACCCGGTGATGCCGACGTGGCGGACGAGTCCTTCGTCCTGCAGCCCGCGCAGTGCGGGGAGGGTCTCCTCGACGATCCGGTCGGGTGAGCCGAACTCGATGTCGTGGCACTGGACCAGGTCGAGGTGGTCGGTCCCCAGGCGGGTCAGGCTCTCGGTGACGCTGCGCCTGACCCGTCGGGCGCTGAAATCGAAGTCGGCGGCGCCGTACCGGCCGACCTTGGTGGCCAGCAGGTAGCTGTCGCGGGCGACGCCGTGCAGGGCCCGTCCGAGCCGGGCTTCGGCGGTGGTGGCGCCGTAGTAGGGGGCGACGTCGAAGAGGTTGATGCCCGCATCGAGTGCGGTGCGGACGGCGTCGATGGCGTCCTGCTCGTCGACGGCGCCGAAGACCGATCCCAACGGCGAGGCACCGAAGGCGAGTTCGGAGACGATCAGGTCGGTGTTTCCCAGTCGGCGGTAGCGCATTCTTCCTCCGGGGCGGGGCGACGGAGCGGGCGGGTTCCGGCCCGGGCCGGTCAGACGGCGGACGGCTGCCGGGCCCAGGCCGGGCCGTCGGGGTAGAGGTGGTCGGCCGCCGACGCGGGGTGCAGCTGGGCGCCGAGGCCGGGCACGGTGGGGGCGACGTAGTGCCCCCGCACGATGCGGACCGGCGCCGTGAAGTGCTCGTGGAGGTGGTCGACGTACTCGATCACCCGGTTCTCGGTGCTGCCGCTGACGGCCACGTAGTCGAACATCGCCAGGTGCTGGACCATCTCGCACAGGCCGACGCCGCCGGCGTGCGGGCAGACCGGGATCCCGAACTTCGCGGCGAGCAGCAGGATCGCGACGTTCTCGGTGACCCCGGCGACGCGGCTGGCGTCGAGTTGGAGGATGTCGATCGCACCGGCCTGGAGGAGCTGCTTGAACATGACCTGGTTGTGGCAGTGCTCCCCGGTGGCCACCTTGACCGGTGCGACGGCGGCGCGGATCCGGGCGTGGCCGAGGATGTCGTCCGGTGAGGTCGGCTCCTCGATCCAGTAGGGGGCGAACTCCTTGAGCCCCTCCATCAGGTCGATGGCCTGCCCCACTCCCCAGGCCTGGTTGGCGTCGATCGCGATCCGGACGTCCGGCCCGACGGCCTGCCGGGCCAACCGCAGCCGGCGCACGTCCTGTGCCGGGTCGGCCCCCACCTTGAGCTTGAGCTGGGTGAAGCCGTCCGCGACGGCCTCCTCGCACAGCCGGACCAGCTTCTCGTCGTCGTAGCCGAGCCAGCCGGGCGTGGTGGTGTAGGCCGGGTAGCCGTGGTCCAGCAGGTGGCGCCGACGCTCGGCGCGGCCGGGCTCGGCCCGGCGCAGGATCTCCAGGGCCTCCTCCGGGGTCAGCGCGTCGCGCAGGTAGCGGAAGTCGACGAGGGCGACGAGCTCCTCCGGGCTCATCTCGGAGAGCAGGAGCCAGACGGGCTTTCCGGTGCGCCGGCCGTAGAGGTCCCACATGGCGTTGACGATCGCGGCGGCGGCCATGTGGATGGCGCCCTTCTCCGGTCCCAGCCAGCGCAGTTGGCCGTCACCGGTGAGGCGGCGGGAGAAGGACCCGAGGTCGGCGAGGGTCTCCTCGACCGGGAGTCCGGTCACGAGCGGGGCGAGTGCGCGGACGGCGGCGACCTGGACGTCGTTGCCCCGGCCCACGGTGAACGCCAGGCCGTGGCCCTCCTCGCCGGTGCTCGTGCGGACGATCACGTAGGCGGCCGAGTAGTCCGGTTCGGGGTTGAGCGCGTCAGAGCCGTCGAGCTCGCGGGAGGTGGGGAAGCGCACGTCCAGCGCTTCGATCCCGATGATGCGGTTCATGAGCGGAGGCCCTTCGAGGCGTGTGCGGCGGCAGTGCGGCGGCATGCCGCCGGCAGCGGTCAATCGGCGACATCACGCAGCCGAGACATGGGATGACTGTCGGGGAGTCAGCCCCCTCCTGTCCAGACCCGTGCACGAGAAATCACGAACCATGCAGGTGGAAGCCCGATAATTCTTCAATCGACACTGTCGCCGACGACTTGCCGCTCCAAGTCATGGGATGTCCGGCTAGGCTGGGCCGCACCTGCCCCGGGGTGACCGGACGGCGACGGACGGCGCGCCCGCCCTGGGCTCCGGCGCGCGCCCTGTGCTCTGATAACCGACGACGACCGGTCGCACCGGCCGACCCGCCCCGCACTGCCCCGCCCCGCCAGCCCCACCCCCGCCCGCAGCACACCGACCGCCGAGGAACCACGGATGTCACTGACCGACATGGCCATCGCCCGAATCCGCGAGCTCGTCCGGGCGGGTGAGCTGCCGCCCGGCACCAAACTGCCCGCCGAACAGCAGCTCGCGGCCGACCTGGGCATCTCGCGCAACCTCGTGCGCGAGGCCGTCAAGGCCCTGGTGGTGTCACGGGTCCTCGAAATCCGGCGCGGCGACGGCACCTACGTGACGAGCCTGGCGCCCGCGCTCCTCCTGGAGAGCCTCTCCTCAGCGGTGGAACTGCTCAGCGGGAACACCCTGCTGGAGCTCACCGAGGCACGCCGGCTCCTCGAACCCGCGGCGACCGGCCTGGCGGCGACCAGAGCCGGCGAGGCGGACCTCGCCGAGATCGGGCGCCACCTCGGCGCCATGCGGGCGGCCAGGAACGACCCCGAGCGCCTCAACCTGCACGACGCCGCGTTCCACCGCGCGGTCATCGCCGCGACCGGCAACGAGACCCTGACCACCCTGCTGGACGGCATCTCCAACCGCACGCTCCGCGCCCGGATCTGGCGCGGGCTCGTCGACAGCGACGCCGCGGACCAGGCCATCGCCGAACACGAGGCCATCTTCCAGGCCCTGTCCGCACGGGAGGCGCCGCTCGCCCAGGCCGCCGCCCTGATGCACGTCACCACCACCGAGAACTGGCTGCGCCGGCACATGCCGACCGGGCCCGTCGGCGAGGACTGAGCCGGGATCCCGGCCGGCGCCGCGCACCACACCGTACAGATGCGGCGGCCGGTACGGAACCAGGAGAGCACAAGGGATCGGGAGGGGAAAAGGGATCGGGAGCGGGCAAGCACGGGGGCATCCCTCGCGGCGGTGCCGCCCCGGTCACGCCTTGTCGGCGACCTCGTGGTCGGCCTGTGCGCTGATGTGGGCCTTGGCCGCCCGCGTCGCCGCGTCGGCATCACGGCTGCGCAGGGCGGCGATGATCCCGTCGTGCTCGGCGATGACCTCGGCCCAGTTCGCCGGGTCGGTCGGTGCCGCGATCCGGTGGCGGCGGACGGTGAGGAGCAGCTGGTCCGTGAGATCGGCCAGGATCCGGTAGCCGGCGGCCTCGGCCAGGATCCGGTGGAACTCCGAGTTCAGCTCCGGGAGCTTCTGGAGCGAGCGGGTGCCCAGCCGCCCGCGCATCTGCTGCTGGACCGATTCCAGCTCGGCCAGCTGGGCGTCGGTGATGCGTTCCGCCGCGAGCCCGGCGACCAGCCCCTCGATCGCCTCGCGGGCCAGGAAGACCCCGCGCATCTCGGTCGCGTCCACCTCGGCGACGGTCACACCGGAGTGCACCCGGGACACCACCAGGCCGTCCGCCTCCAGCCGCTTCACGGCCTCGCGGATCGGGATCTTGCTCACGCCCAGGTTGCGGGCGAGCTCGTCCATGTTGATGCGCTCGCCCGGCCTGAGGTCGCCCTCGGCGATGGCAGCACGAAGGCTGTCGTAGACGAGATCAGCCTTGCTCTTCACCACGGGCAGCCGGGCCCAGTTCGCCTGTGTCACCCGTTCATCGTATGCGATATTCCCATGAAAGCGAAGGGCAAGCAGCGGCGCCCCCGCGTCCGGCCGGCCGCTCCGGGAGGCTCCGCCGCGGAACGGCCGGTGAGGGGCCCTCAGGGGGTGCGGACCCAGAACTCGATCGAGAGCGGCGGGACGGTCAGGGCGAGGGTGGGGCCGGTCAGCGTGCTCAGCGTCTGGCTGTGGGTGGTCGGCCCGTAGCGGTGGCCCTGGAAGGAGGCGGCGGTCTGCGTGTCGACGTTGTAGGTGAACGACCGGCTGGAGGAGCGGTTGGTGATCGCGAAGATCTGCTTGCCCTGCGCGGTCTTCCAGGCCATGATCCGGTGGTCCGTGTAGGCGCTGCCATCGTCGTGGACGGGCTCCTCGACGTGGTGGCGCACGGAGTCCCAGGGCATGTAGCGGACGAAGCCGGCGACGGCGTTCCAGTTCTCCGGGTTGAAGTCCCAGTGGCCGGGCTGGATGTTCGGGTAGTGGCTGAAGTCGGTGTCGCTCGGGGGGCGCCAGAAGCCGAGCGAGTAGCCCTTGGACTCGGAGTTGGTGGTGGGCTTCAGGGCGTGCAGCCAGAACCAGGTGGGCGCGTTCTGGAAGGTCATCCAGTTCATGATCGAGTGGGCGGTGTTGATGGTCCGGTTGAACGAGCTGGTCGGGTGGAGGTACTCGAACTCGTTGTTGAAGACCGGTCGGCCGAGCGCGCCCGAGGTGTAGTCGCCGGTGATCTGCTCGTCGGCGTAGGCGCCGACCCGGTGGTAGGTCCACGCGTCGACGTAGCGCAGCGCCTGTGCGTCCGCGATGAGCGCCTGGCCGCGCTCGCCGCTCCAGCCGCCGCGGCTGTCGGCCTGGATCATCACGTTCGGGTACCTGGCGCGGATCTTCGGGGCGACCGCCTTGAAGGCCGCGAGGTACTGGGGGGCGTCGTAGAAGCAGGAGGAGTAACCGGCGTACGAGTCGGGCTCGTTCTGCAGGCCCCACATGCTGATCGGGATCCCGCGGGCCGCGAGGTAGTCGAGGTCGGCGACCATGGCGTCGCCCAGCGCGTCGAGGTCCGCCGGGGCGAAGGAGGCGAGCCCGTACTTGGCCTTCCCGTCCGCGCTCGTACCGACCAGGTTGTTGTTGATCTTCCAGCCGGGGGCCGGGGACCAGTACTCGGCGGCGACCCCCTCGATGCCGGCCTGGCTGATCATCTCGGAGAGCAGGGCGGTCTGGTTCTCGTAGCGGTCGACGAGGCGCTTGCCGTCGGCGGTCACCCCCCGGTGGTAGAGGCCCAGGGCGAGCCGGCAGTAGCGGAAGCCCCGGTCCGAGCGGATCTTCAGCATCTGCTGGTAGAAGCGGGTGCGCTCGGCGGGCGTCAGGTCGTAGGGCACGCCGCTGACCAGGTCGGGCATGCCGTTGTTGCCGGAGCCGATCGAGTCGGACTGGATCTCGAAGCCCAGGCCCTTGATGGTCTGCCGGGCCCCGTTGTCGAACCGGATGGTGTAGCTGCCCGAGTCGAGCCCCGCCGCCCGGGCGGACGCGAGGTTCAGCAGCGGAGCGGCCGCCATGGCCGAGCCGCCGACGGCGGCGGCGCGCAGCAGGGTTCTACGACCGAAACCACTTGATTCGGGCCGGTTCACTGGGTCCTCCTGGGTGGGTGGGGGGGAGGCGGTGCGGGGGTCGCGGTCGGGCCACGGGCGCCGGCGGACAGACCGGGGCGCCGGCGCCCGGCGCCGACCGGACCGGCCCTCGGGGTTCGCCGACGCGGGGGCAAAGGTATGCGATATACGACTTCAGCACCAGAGGAGTCGCCGAACTGTTTCCGACAGACCGCCCGGACCGCTCGACCGACGCCTCCACCGTCCGAAACACCCGGCTCGACCCGGCTTCATGTTCCTAAGCGTTGACATCTGAGTGATTGGCGAGTTTTCTAATGGCGCATCACGTTTGATTTCGTTTGAACGTGCCCGTCTCGGCGGGGCCTTGAGTGTCTGATCTCGGCCCGACCGCCAGCGCTCCCGTCCTTCTCCCATTCGAGGGGTCCCCCATGTCCAGTGCCCGAAGCCGCGCCCGCACGTTCTCCGCCGCGGCAGCCGGACTACTCCTCCCGCTCGCCCTCGCCGCCTGCTCCGACGGCCATCAGTCGACCGGCGGCGGCGAGGTCGCCAAGGTCGACGGCAAGATCTCTCTGACGTACCTTCAGAAGCAGGGCGACCAGGAGTACTTCGTCGGCGAGGCGGCCGGCGCG
Source organism: Kitasatospora sp. NPDC058170 (assembly GCF_042883905.1). Lineage (NCBI taxonomy): Bacteria > Bacillati > Actinomycetota > Actinomycetes > Kitasatosporales > Streptomycetaceae > Kitasatospora > Kitasatospora sp. NPDC058170. Next base: position 156,263 of record NZ_JBHVUV010000007.1, on the reverse strand, counting down.
AAGGCCAAGGCCGCCGAGCTCGGCATCGACCTGAAGGTCGTCAACCTCGGCAACGACGCGAACAAGACCGTCAGCGAGGCGAAGGCCGCGATCGCACAGAAGAGCAACGGCCTGATCGTGGTCGTCCCGGATCCCGCCGTCGGCCCGCAGGTCGTGCAGACCGCCAAGGACGCCGGCGTCGCCCTGCTCACCTCCGACGACCAGATCTGCACCACCGGACCCGACCCGACGGGCTGCACACCGGAGAACCTGGTGCCCCGGATCGGCTTCAGCGGCGAGCAGATGGGCACCGAGGTCGGCAAGCGCGCCGCCGAGGAGTTCGGCAGGTCCGGCTGGAACCCTGCCGAGACCCGCACCATCTCCGCCTGGAAGCAGGACGTCACCGTCTGCACCTCGCGGGTCAAGAGCGCCAAGGCCGCCTTCCTGAGCGCCGGCGGCACCGGGGTGCAGAACATCGACGTCGCCACCGACAACACCCCCACCGGCGCCCAGGACCGGATCGCCGCCGTCGTCACCGCCAACCCGAACGTCAAGCACTGGGTGGTCTGGGGCTGCAACGACGAGAACGTCCAGGGCGGCGTCACCGCGCTGGAGAACGCCGGGTTCAAGGCCGACAACGTCATCGGCGTCGGACTCGGCGCCTACCTCGCCTGCAAGAACTGGGGCTCCGGCAAGCCCTCCGGGATGCGGGCCGCCCTGTTCATCAACGGCAGCGACGTCGGCGCCCTCGCCGTCCAGACGATGTACGACAAGCTCAAGAACGGCAAGGACCTCCCGAAGGAGGCCTTCGCCCCGACCACGATGGTCGACGCCGCCAACTGGAAGGCCTCCGGGGTCACCTGCAGCTGACCCCCACCCGTGAGCCGGTGCGGGTGCGCCGGGTGTCCGCCGGCCCCGCACGCACCCGCACCACCCCTGTCCCGACCCCGGGCCCGGGCGCGCCGTCGTGCCCGGCCCGCGCCCGGAGCCGCATCGGCCCACCCCCGGCACCCGGCCCGCGCCCGGTCCACGCCGCGACCGCTTCCCCGACCACCTGCGAGGTTCCCCGTGAACGCCTCCGACCTCCGCCCACCGGAGCCCCCTCCCCCTGCCCCCGCCACCGCCGCCGCCACCACCACCACCGCGGTCGTGGCCGTCGACCAGGTCACCAAGCGCTTCGGCGCGGTCCAGGCCCTGTCCGGTGTCAGCCTCGACTTCCCCGCCGGCCGGGTCACCGCGCTGATGGGCGAGAACGGCGTCGGCAAGTCCACCCTGCTGAAGATCCTCACCGGCGACCACCGGCCCACCGAGGGAGGGGTGCTGATCGACGGGCAGCCGGTCGTGCTCCACTCCCCGCAGGACGCCCGGATGCTCGGCATCCGGATCATCCCGCAGGAGCCGGAGATCATCCCGCACGTCTCGGTCGCCGAGAACGTCTACGCCGGCGCCCTTCCCCGCACCGCCGGCCGCCGTCTGGACCGGGCCGAACTCGACCGCCGGATCACCGCGGACCTGGCGCGCCTGGGCTTCGACCAGGTGCTCCCCCCGCACCTGCTGGGATCGGAACTCACCCCCGCCCAGCGCCAACTCGTCGAGATCATGCGGGCGCTCACCGGCGAGGCCAAGGCCATCGCCTTCGACGAGCCGACCTCCTCCCTCTCCGACAGCGAGGTCGAGGCCCTCTTCACCCTGATCGGCCGACTCCGCGCCCAGGGCGTCGCCGTCATCTACGTCTCCCACCGGATGAAGGAGATCTTCCGGCTCGCCGACCGCATCGCCGTCCTGCGCGACGGCGCCGTGGCCGGGGTCCTGGACGCCGCGCGGACGGACGAGGGCGAGGTGGTGCGCCTGATGGTGGGCCGCGACCTGTCCACCCTGTTCACCCGCCAGGAGGTCGCCACCGACCGCGTCGTGCTCGACGTCCGGGGGCTGACCACCGACCACGTCCACGACATCGACCTCCGGGTCCGGGCCGGTGAGGTCGTCGCCCTCGCCGGACTCATCGGCGCCGGACGCTCGGAGCTCGCCCTCGCCCTGGCCGGCGACCACCCCGTGCGCAGCGGCACCGTCACGCTGGACGGCCGGCCCCTGCGCACCGGCCGCCCCCGGTCGGCGATCGCCGCCGGCATCGGCCTCGCCCCCGAGGAGCGCAAGGCCCAGGCCCTGTTCCTGCACCGCTCGATCCGCGACAACACCTCGCTGGTCGTCCTCGGCCGACTGCGGCGCCTGCGGTTCGTCCACCGGCGCCGGGAGCGCGCGCTGGCCCAGGAGTTCACCGACCTGCTGCGGGTGCGCACGCCGTCCATCGAGCACGAGGTCCGCAAGCTCTCCGGCGGCAACCAGCAGAAGGTCGTCCTCGCACGGTGGCTCGCCCGCAAGCCCAAGCTGCTCATCCTCGACGAGCCCACCCGCGGCATCGACATCGGTGCCAAGTCCGAGATCTACCGGATCATCGCCGACCTCGCCCGGGAGGGCGTCGCCCTGTTGGTGATCTCCTCCGAGCTCCCCGAAGTCCTCGGCCTGGCCGACCGCGTGGTCGTCCTGCAGAACGGCCGCATCACCGGCGAACTCACCCGCGCCGAGGCGACCGAGGAGGCCGTCCTCCAGCTCGCCATGGCCGACGACCTAGCCCCGACCGGACCAACCGGACCAACCGGACCGACCGCCGCCGCAGCACCCACCACCGCCGCAGCACCCGCCACCGCCCACCTCCCCGTCGACACAGCCCCCGGAGGCCGTTCATGACCACCGCGACGGCCCGCCGGGAAGCCCCCAGGCGCTTCCCGTTCCCCTCCCCCGGCGGCCAGAACCTGAGCCTCGCCGGAGCCCTCGTCGCCGTCCTCGCCCTGTTCGGCATCCTGAACGAGAACTTCCTCAGCCTGTCCAACCTCCAGGTCATCGCCGAGGCCACCACCATCACCGGCCTGCTCGCCATCGTGCAGACCGTGGTCATCATCTGCGGCGGACTCGACATCTCGGTCGGCTCCCAGGCCGGCGTCGCCTCCGTCGTCAGCGCGATGGCGTTCACCTCCGCCGGGTCCAACGCCCTCGTCGGGATCGCCGCCGCCGCCGGGGTCGGCGTCCTGGTCGGCATGCTCAACGGCCTGGTCATCGTCTACGGCCGGGTCAACCCCACCATCGCCACCCTGGCCGGGCTCGCCGCCTACAAGGGCCTCGCCCAACTCCTGTCCGACGGCCGCGCGCAGGGGTACGTCCTCAACGACGACGTCTTCGTCTTCCTCGGCCGCGGCAGCGTCGCCGGCCTGCCCGTCATGGTGTGGATCCTGATCCTCACCGCCCTCGCCGTGCACGTCCTGCTCACCTACACCGACATCGGCCGCAACCTGTACGCCATCGGCGGCAACGACACCGCCGCCCGCCTGGCCGGTATCGGCATCAACAAGTACCTCGTCTCCGTCTACGCGCTGATCGGCGTCGTCGCCGCGCTCGCGGGCGTCCTGCTCACCGCCCGTACCGGCTCCGGGCAGCCCGTCTCCGGCAGCGAAGGGCTCGAACTCAAGGCCATCACGGCCGCCGCCCTCGGCGGCGCCGCACTCAAGGGCGGCAAGGGCGGCATCGGCGGCACCCTGCTGGCCGTCGCGCTCCTGGGCGCCCTGGAGAACGGCCTCACCGTCCAGGGCATCAACTCCTTCTGGCAGAACGTCGCCCAGGGCGCCCTCCTGGTCGTCGCCGTCGTCATCCAGCAGCGCCGCAGCGGCGAACGCCCCATCGGCCTCCCCGCCTGACGGAGCCCCACCGACCGCCTGACGGACCATCACGGACGTCGGCCCGGCGGCGGGTGCACGAGCCCGCACCCGCCGCCGGGCCGGCCCACCCAGGCCGCTCACCCGGGAATCCCGGTGCGGCCTGCGTCCCGCACACAGCCCCCGCCCCGCAGCCGGCCACGGCACCCACCCAGGCCCGCCACCCCGGGCCGCCGACCGCCTGCGGGGGAACCAGAGAAAGGGACCCCCATGAACCGCACCCCCCGACGCGACCTGGCAGCCGCGGCCACGTTGGCCCTCACCACCGCCCTGACCACCGTCGTCGGCACGACCACCGCCGGCGCGGCCCCGGCCGCCGAACCGGTCGGCTGGACCTCGGTCCAGCCCGGTGCGACACCGACGGGCTGCGACGGTGTCCGCGCCACCGTCGCCCTGGACACCGACGGCAGGCCCACCCTCGGCGCCACCTGGAACTGCAGGCCGGCCCTGCTGCCCGCCCCGATCGGACTGGTCACCGGCACCGCCGACCTCAGCACCGGGCTCGCCTTCGTCAGCCGCTCCGACCGGAAGGTCGACTACACCTACGAGACCACGACCGGCAACACCCGGACCCGTACGCGCACCGCCACCGAGACCCGGCTGGTCTTCGCCAAGGGCGCCGAACGGATCACCGTGCACGTCCGCACGTCCCCGGACGGCGTGGCGCTGCGCTACGAACTCCCGGGCGGGGCGACCGTGTTGCGCGAGGCCACCTCCTTCGAGCTCCCGACCGACGCGCAGCTCAGCCACGAGGGCTCCTCGGCCGCCCACGAGCAGCTCTACTCCACCTCGGCGGTGTCCGAGGTGGCGAGCGGCGAGTACGGGATGAGCCTGTTCGGCCGGCTGGCCAACGGCGCGAGCGTCCTGCTCTCGGAGTCCGGGGTGGACGGCGGCTACTCCGGCGGGCACTTCACCCACACCCAGGGCGGCGGCCGCTTCACCGTGCAGCTGGCGGACGCCCAGGTCGTGCGGACGGCCGCGTTCAGCACCCCGTGGCGGGTGGCCGCGATCGGCAGCACGGCGGCCGTCGTGGAGTCGACCCTGGAGGACGACGTGGCACCGGCGTCCAGGGTCGCCGACATTTCGTGGATCAAGCCGGGCATCGCCGCCTGGCCGTGGTTCGACGGCACCAGGGCCACCCAGAAGGACCTCGGCAAGCTCAAGGCCTGGGCCGACTACGCCTCCTCGCAGGGCTGGCCCTACCTGCTGGTCGACGACGGCTGGAAGGGCGTCACCTGGATGCCCCAGCTGGTCGCGTACGCCCAGGCCCGCGGTGTGCGGATCATGCTCTGGTACCGCTGGACGGACCTCGAAACCGCGGCCCAGCGCGACGCCGAGTTCACCAGGCTCAACCAGTGGGGCGTCGTCGGCGTCAAGATGGACTTCATGGGCTCCGAGGCCCAGGTGCGCCAGCAGTGGTACGACGAGGCCCTGGCCGACGCCGCCGACCACCGGCTGATGGTCGACCTGCACGGCGCCCGGCTGCCGGTCGGCGTCCACCGCACCTGGCCGCACGTGCTGACCTCGGAGGCCGTCCGCGGCGAGGAGTACAGCACCGGCCGCACCATCGGCCACGTCACCGCGATCCCCTACACCCGGGGCGCACTCGGCGCGGCCGACTACTCGCCGATGAGCTTCCAGCGCTCCAACCCCGACAGCGACGCGGCGGAACTCGCCCTCGGCGTCCTCTACGAGAGCGCCCTGATGCTGCCCGGCGGGAAGGTCTCCGACTACCGGGCCCGACCCGAGGCCCAGCGCTGGATGCGGCAGCTGCCGACGGTGTGGGACGAGTCCAGGTTCGTCCAGGGCGACCCGGTCAGCGGCGCGGTCATCGCCCGCCGCAACGGCGACCGCTGGTTCGTGGGCGCGATCACCGGCGGCGGGGCCGGGACCGTCGCGTACCCGACCTCCTTCCTCGGCGGCGGCAGCTGGCACGCCGAGATCACCACCGACGGCCCGGACGGCCTCGTCCGCACCAGCCGGGTGATCCGGGCCGGGGACACCCTGAGCGTCCCGACCGTCGCCCACGGCGGCCACGCCGTCAAGCTGACCCGGGTCGCCGCCCTGCCCGCCGGCTACCGCAGCGTCACGGTCGCGGGCACCGCCGACGCGGTCGCCGTCGAGGGCGCCGCCACCGGCTGCAACGTGCCGGTGGTCCGGGCCGCGGGCGACGGCAGCGCCGGCCGGACCTTCGAGCTGCGGCCGCTGGGCGACGGGTACGTGCGCATCGTCAACCGCGGCAGCGGCGAGGACCTCGTCGTGCTGGGCGCCTCGCGCGATGCCGGCGCCAGGATCGTCCAGTGCGGGTACGCGGCCGGGGAGAAGACCAACGACGAGTGGCTGGTGGAGGACGCCGGCAGCGGCCGGGTCCGCTTCGCCAACCGCTACAGCGGCCTCTACCTGACCGCCGCCGCGGCGCAGGGCGGACAGTTCGAGCAGCGGCCCCTCGACGGCTCCGCACAGCAGCTGTTCACCGCGTCCTGACCCCTGGCGGCCGGAGGCGGGCCCAGCAGGCCCGCCCTCCAGCACGCCTGCTCCGCAGGGCGGGGCTAGGTTGGACCCCGAGGTGCACCGGTCCCCCTCCGGTGCGCGCGTACCGGAGCGGGGTGGTGTCGGCCATGGCGGTCGGGCGAAGCGGTCAGCACGCCTCGGGCACCCCCCGGCTGCCCGCGTTCGTCGGCCGGGAGCGCGAGCTGGCCGTCCTGCTGAGCGCCGCCCGGTCCCGGCCGTCGGTGGTCCTGGTCGAGGGGCCCGCCGGGATCGGCAAGTCACGGCTGGTCGCCGAGGCGTCCGCCGTCCTGGCCGCCGAGGGTGTGCACGTGCTGACCGGCGCCTGCCACCCGCTGCGCGAGCCGCTGGCCTACGGGCCGGTGATCGAGGCGCTGCGCAGCGCCGACGCGTGGCTGCCCCCCTCGGGCGGGAGCCTGGGCCCGGCCGCCGGCTGGCTGGCGCCGCTGCTGCCCGAGCTGGCCGACCGGCTGCCGGCGCCGCCCCACCCGCCGACCGGGCCGGTGCCGCCCCGCCACCAGGTGGCCCAGGCCGTGCGCACCGTGCTGGAGGCGGTCTCCCCGGTGCTCCTGGTGATCGAGGACGTGCACTGGGCGGACGAGGCCACCCGCGAGCTGCTCCTGCTGCTGGGTCGCGACCTGCCCGGTGACGCCGCCCTGCTGCTCGCCTACCGCGCCCAGGACCTGCCCGGACGCGGCCCGCTGCTCGGTGCCGCGTTCCGCCGCCCGCCGAACACCAGCGGGGCCGAGCTGGTGCTCGGGCCGCTGACCGCGCCGGACGTGGCGGAGATGGCCCGGTCGGTGCTGGGCCCGGCGGCCACCCCCGCGCTGGTGCGGGCGCTGTACAGCCGCAGCGAGGGGCTCGCGCTGGTGGCGGAGGAGGACCTGCTGGCCCTGCGCGACCACCCGGACGGGGAGCCGGGCGGGGTGCCGCGCAGCCTGCGGGAGGTGTTCGCGGAGCGCGTGGACCGGCTTCCGCCGGAGGCCGTGGCCCTGGTCGACACCGCGGCCGTGCTGGAGGTGCCGGCCACGGAGCGGCTGCTCGCCGACACCACCGCGCTCGATCCCGCGGCGGCGGCGCGGGCGCTGACGGCCGCGCTGACGGCCGGAGTGCTGCGGGAGCTCGGCCCGGACAGCTACGGCTTCGCGCATGCGCTGGCCCGGCGCGCGCACTACGAGAACATCCCGGGCCCCGAGCGCACCCGGCTGCACCGGCAGGCGCTCGCCGCGCTCTGGCGGCTGCCGAACCCGCCCCTGGTGCAGATCGCCCACCACACCCGCCTGGTCGGCGACACCCGGGCCTGGCTGGACCACGCGCTGGCCGCCGCCGACCAGGCGGTGGCCGTCGGCGACCAGGGCACCGCGGCCACCCTGCTGCACGAGATCCTGGAGGAGCCCCGGCTGCCGCCCGGGCTGCACGCGCGAGCGGCGCTCGCCCTGGCCCGGATCGCCTGGGACGCCACCGAGTACACCCGGACGATCGCCACCCTGCGCCGGATCGTCGCCGGCCCGGGGCTGCCGGAGGCCGCGCGCGGCGAGATCCGGCTCGACCTCGGGCTGATGCTGCTCAACCAGGCCGCCGATCCCTCGGGAGAGGCCGAGATCGAGCGGGCCGTGGAGGAGCTGGAGGCCCACCGGCCGGAGCTCGCCGCACGGGCCATGTCGGTGCTCGCGATGTGGGAGACCAGCCGGTTCTCCGCGGCCGAGCAGCGCGCCTGGATCGAGCGCGCGCAGGCCGCGCTGTCCGGCAGCGGGGACCGGGCGGCGCAGGCCTCGGTGGCGGCGAACCGGATCACGCTGACGGCCGCGATGGGGATGCCCGGGGCGACCGCCGAACTGGCCGCGCTGCCCCGCGAGGACCCGGACCCGGAGGTCGTGCGGCACACCGCGCGGGCGCTGGCCAACGCCGCCGAGGTGGGGATCTGCCTGGGCCAGGACGAGCGCGCGGCCCGCTACACCGAGGAGTCGCTGGCGCTCGCGGAGCGCCATCACGCCCACGCCCTGGTCGTCCACTGCCGCTCGTACCGGCTGCTGCTGTCCTGGACCGCCGGCGAGTGGTCCGACTGGGAGGAGCGGTACGCGGCCTTCCGGGCCGACTACCTCGACGAGCCGCTCGCGGTGGACGACCTGCTGGCGACCGCGCAGGGCGTCACGGCGGCGGCCCGGGGCCGCACCGCGCGGGCGGTGGAGCGCTTCGGGCGGGTGCTGGCCCGGGATCCCGCGCACAAGAACGTCAACGCCCTGGGCGCGGCCGCCGGCCTGGCCCGCGTCCAGCTGGCGCGCGGCGACACGGAGGCGGCGTGGCGGACCGTCGCGGACTACCTGCCGCTGCTGCCCCGCAAGGAGCAGTGGGTGTACGCGTGGGACCTGGTGCCGGCGGCGGTGGAGATCGCGCTCGACCGCGGCGACCGGGCCGCCGCCGAGGACCTCGCGGTGCGGCACCTGGCCGGGATCGAGGGCGCCGACGCCCCCGGGGCACAGGCCGAGGCGCTGGTCTGCCGGGGCCTGGTGCTGCGCGCGGCGGACCCGGCCGGCGCGGCGGCCGAGTTCGACCGGGCGCGGCTGATGTGGACCGCCGTCGGCCGCCCCTACCGCGCCGCGCTGGCCGGCGAGCTGGCCGCCCGCGCGCTCGTCGGGCGGAACGACGGCGAGGCCGCCGCCCTGCTGACCGGGCTCGCCGAGGCCCACGAGCGGATGGGCGCCACCACCGACGCCGCGCGCTGCCTGCACCTGCTGCGCGACCTCGGGCAGGACCGGCCCCGGCTGCGCGGCCGGACCGGCTACGGCGACCGCCTCTCCCCGCGGGAGGAACAGGTGGGCCGTCTGCTGGCGGACGGCGCGGCCAACAAGGACATCGCCGCCGCCCTGTTCCTCTCCCCCCGGACCGTCGAGCAGCACGTCGCCAACGTCCTGCGCAAGCTCGGGTGCACCCGGGACGAGGTGCGCGGCCGCACCTTCTGAGGCGCGGCCGTCCCGGGCGCGAGGGGCCCCGCCCCCGGGAGACCCTCCGGGCAAGTACGTGGTCACCCGCATTGCATACGTAGTACCCGCCCGGCTCTGCTGGATGTGTCGTGATCTTCCCGGCACGGGGCCGACGGCTCGGCACGCCGGTACGACGCACCCGGCGGGGTGCGGCGCACCGGCGTCCGCGGCCGGAGGGGCCCGATGGCCAACGAGCGGTCTCGTCAACAACACGAAACGGCAACACACCCTGGCGCTCATTTCGTATATCGCATACGTTACGCCTCAGGTCGGTAAGTGACAGCGGCGTTTCGCCGCCAGAGACGCCGTATCGGCCCGCAGTCCCTGCCCCTGCACACCCCGGGGCGGCCGACCCAGCCGCAGCCCGCCGCACAAGGAGACCCACCCATGGCACCACTCCGCCGCAGACTCGCCGTCCTCTCCCTGGCGTCCGCCTTCGCGCTCGCCGCCTCGGCCTGCTCCTCCGGCAGCGGGTCCTCGGAATCGGCCGGTCCGACCACCGTCAAGTTCTGGTCGATGCCCTACTGGATCGGCCAGGACACCAAGGTCAAGGCACTGGTCGACGAGTTCAACGCCTCCCAGAGCAAGGTGAAGGTCGAACTCACGCTGCTGGAGTGGAAGGACGGCCGCGACAAGATCAAGCAGGCCATCGCCGCCGGCAAGGGGCCCGATGTCTGGCTGATGAACAACGGCCTGGAGCTCGACTACCTCAAGTCCGGCGCACTGGCCCCGCTCGACAAGCTCGGCTACACCTCCGCCGACACCGACAAGTTCCTGCCGCTCGCCAAGGTCGACGAGTACGACGGCAAGGCGTACGGCGCCCCGCTCTACTTCGACGTCGACGTGATGCTGTACCGCACCGACATCCTCCAGCAGTACGGGTTCAGCGCCCCGCCCAAGACCTGGGACGAGCTCAAGTCGACCGCCGCCACCATCAGCACCAAGTCCGCCGAGGCGGGCAAGAAGGTCAGCGGCTGGCAGTTCAAGGGCATGGACGACCACCTCAACGCGATCAACTCCACCTGGGAGAGCTTCCTCTGCCAGGCCGGCGGCAGCCTCACCACGCCGGACTTCAAGACCTCGACCCAGAACACCGAGGCCGGGCGCACCGCGATGGACTACATGAAGTCCTTCTACACCGACAAGGTGTCCCCCACCGGCACCAGCGCCCTCAACGGCTTCATCAGCGGCGACGTCGCGATGTTCCCGTTCTTCCAGTCCGTCATCGCCAACGTCCAGGCCGGAGGCGACAAGGTCGCGGGCAAGTGGGCCGTCGCCCCGATGCCGGCCGGCCCGAAGAGCGGCTGCTCGATGGTCGGCGGGCACAGCCTGGTCGCCAGCTCCGCGAGCAAGAACCTGAACGGCGCCGGGACGTTCATGCGCTGGCTGGCCTCGCCCGAGCGCAGCGCCCAGTACATGGACTTCCACGCGATCTTCCCGTACGACCTCGCCAAGGTCGACCCGGCCGTGAAGGCCACCGTGGACGGCAAGGTCAAGGCCGACCCCAACTGGAACGCCATCTTCGAGCAGCTCTCCCGCAACACCCCCGACCTGCTGCTCCAGGACCGCCACGCCTTCCAGGCCCGCTGGGACGCGCAGAAGGCGAACATCGTCGCCGGCGTCAACGGCCAGGCCCCCGTCGACAAGGCGCTGAAGAGCATCGACGACCTGGTCGGCCAGGCGCTCGGCAAGGAGTGACGGAAAGCCGATGACGACCATGACCGAACTCCCCGCCAAGCACCCCCCCGGCGGCCCCGCCGCCGGGGGCGGCCCGAGCCGGACCGCGAGGACCCCGCGGCCCCGGCGACGGCGCTCCAAGGGCGCCCTGGCCGGCTGGCTGTCGGTGGCGCCCGCCCTGGTGGTGATCCTGGGCTTCACCTTCTACCCGATGGTCCAGTCGATGCTGCTCAGCACCGACCACTGGAACCTGCTGGGCCCCCGCACCTTCGTCGGCACCGAGAACTACCAGAACGTCCTCGGCGCCGGCACCTTCCGGACCAGCCTGCTCAACACCCTGGTGTTCACCGCGATCACCATCGCCGGCACCTACGTGCTGGCCCTGGCGACCGCGCTGGCCGCCAACCGGGAGCTCGCCTCCGCCCGCTTCGTCCGCACCGTCACCGTGCTCCCGGCCGTCATCCCGATGGTGGTCGCCGGCCTCGTCTGGAAGTGGCTGTACGAGCCCGACCACGGCCTGGTCAACACGCTGATCGGCCTGTTCGGCGCGGACGGCGCCCGCTGGCTCTTCGACAACGACCTGGCCCTGCCGGCCGTCGCCGTGGTGAGCATCTGGAAGGAGTTCGGGATCTACGCGCTGATCCTCCTCGGCGGCCTCCAGCGCATCCCCGACGAGATCTACGAGGCCGCCACCATCGACCGCGCCGGCCCCTGGCGGCAGTTCCGCTCGATCACCCTGCCGATGCTGAGGCCGGCCACCGCCGCGGTCTTCCTGCTCCTGCTGTTCAACTCCTTCAAGGTGTTCGACCAGGTGTGGGTCATGACCGAGGGCGGCCCGGGCACCGCGACCCTGACCGTGGTCACCTTCATCTACACCCGCCTGCTCAGCGACGTCGGCGTCGCCTCCGCGGCCTCGGTGGTGCTGTTCGTGATCCTCCTCGCGATCACCCTCGTCCGGCTGAAGCTGACCTCCCGGGAGGAGTCGTGAGCAAGTCCCCGATCCGCTTCGCCCCGGCGGTCTGGCTCACCGCCGTCACCGTCTTCGCCGGACTCCCGGTGGTCTGGATGGTGCTGACCTCCTTCCAGCCGATGGAGGACCTGGTCGGCAACGGCCGGCACCTGCTGCCCGAACACCTCACCGCCGGCGCCTACCAGGAGGTCGTCTCCGCGTTCCCGTACGGCCGGTGGTTCCTGAACTCCCTCCTGGTCGCCGTCGCCGTCGTCGCGGGCAACCTGGTGTTCGACACCCTGGCCGCCTACGGCCTCTCCCGGATCCGGTTCCGCGGGCGGCAGGCCGTGCTCACCCTGATCCTCGCGACGCTGATGATCCCCACCCAGGTGATCCTCGTCCCGCTCTACCTGGTGATGCGCGACCTCGACTGGATCGACACCTACTGGGCGCTGATCGTGCCGTTCCTCGCCAGCCCCACCGGCATCTTCCTGCTGCGCCAGCACTTCATCACGCTGCCCGTCCAGCTGGACGAGGCCGCCGCGATCGACGGCGCCGGCCGGCTGCGCACCCTGGTCAGCATCCTGCTGCCCAACTCCTGGGCCGCGCTGGGGACGGTCGCGGTACTGAAGTTCATGTGGACCTGGGGCGAGTTCGCCTGGCCCTCACTGGTCACCAACGACGAGCTGCTGCGCACCCTGCCGGTCGGACTGGCCCAGTTCCAGAACCAGTTCGCCCCGCGCTGGGACCTGCTGATGGCCGGCTCCGTGCTGGCCGCGATCCCGGTCGTGCTCGGCTTCGTCCTCCTCCAGAAGACCTTCGTCAGCGGCCTGACCGGCGGCGCGGTGAAGGAGTAGAGCCCCTGGTCCTCGTCGGGCGGACCAGTGGATGAACCGAGCCCGGTCGGATGCGAGAGGGAAGCATCCGGCCGGGCTCGGTGTCGTTGTCGACAGTCCCGAAGGGGGCGCCGGAGAGCCGGCGCCCCCTTCGGCGTGCCCGGCGGCGCCGACCTATACCTGCCTGCACCTGGCACCCTCGCCAGGTCCGGGTTCGGTCCTCAAGGGCGGCCCGGTGGGCCAGGTCGTAGTACTCGCCCGGAGCCGCCCCGGACGACGGGAGCCCCGCACCCGGTGCGCGGTGCACGCGGAGGGCGGGGCGGGACAGTGGCAGCGGCAGCGGCAGCGGCAGCGGCAGCGGCCCGGGCAAACGGAAAGACCCGGGCTGTGGAACGGCTGACGGTGCCGTTCCACAGCCCGGGCGTATCGGGGCGGAATGCCGGGGCGGGGGTGCCCGGGCAGGAGTCCGTGGGGGACGTACGGGACGTGCGGGGACGTGCGGAGCGCCGGCGGACCGGCGAAGGTTCCCCGCCGCCCGACGGGGCGGGCGGCGGGGAACCGCAGGGCGGTGGCGGGCCGGGTCAGGGCATTGACGGCCCGCCACCGCCGTCTCGGGACCGGCGCGGCCTCACGAGGGCGCCGGAGGGGTGGGGCGGAAGGGGTCAGAAGTGCGCGACGGTGTACCGGTCGACCGCGTCGTCGTCGAGCTCGAACCCGAGCCCGGGACCGGTGGGCACCACCAGGGCGCCGTCGGTGAACTTCGGCGGGTTGAGCAGGATGTTCTCGCGGATCGGGTTGGGGAGCCGGTTGTACTCGTAGGTGCGCAGGTTGGGGGTGGCCGCGCACAGCTGGAGCGCCGCGCAGAGGCTGACACCGGAGCCGACGCCGTGCGGGGCGATGTCGACGTGGAAGGCGGAGGCGAGCGCGGACAGGCGCATGGCCTCGGTGATGCCGCCGCAGCGGGCGACGTTCGGCATGAAGACGTCGATGGCCCGGTGGAGCAGGGAGTCCCGCAGGTCGAAGCGGGTGAAGTGGGTCTCGCCGTTGACGACGGTCAGGCCCGTGCGGCGGCGCAGCTCGGCGAGGTTGGCGAGGTCGTCGACCTGGAGCGGCTCCTCGTACCAGGAGATGCCGAGGTCCGCCAGGACGGCCCCGACCCGGGTGGCCTGGTCCAGGTCGTAGGCGCAGTTGACGTCGGTGAGGATCTCGATGTCCTCGCCGACCGCCTCGCGCACGGCGGTGAGGTGGGCGCGGTCGGTGCGCTCGCCCCGGCCGATCTTGACCTTGAGGGCCTTGAAGCCGTCGTCGACGAAGCCGAGGGCCTGGCGGGCGGAGTCCTCGGGGTCGGCGTGCAGGGCGACGGGGCTGGCGTAGCAGTCGACGGTCTCCCGGATCGGGCCGCCGAGCAGGCGGTGCACGGGGGCACCGGCGAGCTTGCCCCGGAGGTCCCACAGCGCGAGGTCGACGCCGGCCATCGCTTCGAGGTAGAAGCCGCGGTTGTGGCCGCCGGCGGCCTGGCCCTTGAAGAGGCGGTCCCAGATCGCGGTGGTGGCCAGGGCGTCCTGGCCGATCAGCAGCGGGGCGAGGACGGTGGCGACCACGGTCGCGGTGACCTGGGGGCTGGGCAGGCCGTACGCCTCGCCGATGCCGACCGAGCCGTCCTCGGTGTGGACCTTGACCAGCGTGGCGTACTGGCCCCGCCGGGGCAGGACGAGGTGGCTGGAGGCCGGGTAGCGCAGCCAGTCCGGCACGTCCTCGGGAGAGTCGTACAGGTCGTCGAAGCTGGCCGACAGGGCCAGCGCCTCGACCTTGGTGATGCGAAGTGGCTGGGTGCTCACGGGGGCTGCTCCTGGGGAGTGCTGGGCCCTCCCCCCGTGCGGGGGAGGGAGTCATGGGGTCAGATGCCGCCGGTGATCTCGCCGTGGGCGGTCTCCCGACCGCTGAGGACGGCGAACGCGGTGACCGCGCAGGCGGCGGCGATGTAGAGGACGACCGGGGTGGTGGATCCGCCGGCGGCCGCGACCAGCGCGGTGCCGACGAAGGGGGCGGTGCCGCCGAAGAGGGCGCCGCCGAGCTCCCGGCCGACACTGACGCCGCTGAAGCGCACGCGGGCGTCGAACTGCTCGGCGACCAGGGCCGCCTGGGGCCCGAAGGCCATGTCCTTGCACACCGGGACGGCGATGACCAGGGCGAGCAGGATGACGGGGGCGGAGCGGGTCTCCAGCAGCAGGAAGAAGGGGTAGGCGTAGGCGGCCGTGCAGAGGAGTCCGGCGAGGACGACCCGGCGCCGGCCGAGGCTGTCGGAGAGCCGGCCCCAGAAGGGGACGGCCGGGATCTCCAGGGCCGAGGCGAGGGCGATCGCCCACAGCATGGTGGACCGGGGGATGCCGAGGTCCTTGGTGGCGTAGGAGAGGGCGAAGGCCTGGATCAGGTAGCCCCAGACGAAGCCCGAGGCGGTGATCCCGACGACCCTCAGCAGCGCTCCGGGCCGGGTGCGCAGGATCACCGTCAGCGGGGAGCGGACGGTGGCGCCGCGCTGCTCCAGGGCGGTGAAGGCCGGGGTCTCGTCGATGCCGCGGCGCAGCCACAGGCCGAAGGCGACCAGGCCGATGCTGATCAGGAACGGGATGCGCCAGCCCCAGGTGAGGAAGGCGTCGTCGGGCAGCAGCGACACCGTACCGAACACGGCACTGGCCAGGACGAAGCCGGCGCCGGTGCCCATCGCGGGGACCGCTCCGTGCAGACCGCGGCGGCCGGCCGGGGCGTTCTCGACGGTCAGCAGGGTGGCGCCGGCGAACTCCCCGCCCACGGCGATGCCCTGGGCGACCCGCAGGACGATCAGCAGGACGGGTGCCCAGACCCCGGCGGCGGCGTACGTGGGCAGGACTCCGACCAGGGTGGTGGCGGCGCCCATCGCGAGCAGGGTGATCAGCAGGACGCGTTTGCGGCCGATGCGGTCGCCCAGGTGGCCGAAGAGCACGCCTCCCACCGGCCGGGCGGCGAAGCCGACCCCGAAGGTGGCGAACGAGGCCAGCGTGCCGCCCAGGCCGGAGGATCCGAAGAAGAGCGGGCCGAAGACGAGGGCCGAGGCGAGGCCGTAGAGGTTGAAGTCGTACCACTCCATGACGGTGCCGACCGTGCCGGCGACCATCGTCCGGCGTCGGCCCGCCGCGGGGGTGCTGCTCATGGTGCCGCCTCTGGTCCGTGCTCCGGTGCCGGTGGATCGGGTGGTGCTCATGGGGACTCCGGGTCTGGCTCGGCGGAGCGAACACCTCCAACGTATGCGATATACGAACTAATCGCCAGAGTCCGGCTACGGACTTCTCGCCGACCGGGACGCCGCCGCGGCCCGGCCCTCCCCGCTCACGGGAACTCCGGGCGGAAGGCCGCCACGGGCGGGGCGGTCACCGGGGACGGCCGGCCGAGGACGGCGCCCGCCGACGGGCCCGGATCGGCCAGGCGGTGCAGGGCGGTGGTGACGTGCATCCGGCCGCCGCCGAAGGCCACGCTGCTGACGTGCGGCGTCGGCACCGGAACCACGGCACCGAGCCGGCCCTGCGGGTCGTAGCCGTGCACCCGCCCGGCGCCCCAGAGGGCGACCCAGAGGTGGCCGCGGTCGTCGACGGTCATGCCGTCCGGCCGCCCCTCGCCCGGGCCGAGCCGGACGAACGGCCTGGCGGGGCCGAGCAGCCCGGAGTCCGGGTCGACGTCGTGCGAGACGATCAGACCGCGGGCGCTGTCGGCCAGGTGGAGCGTGGTGCCGGACGGGTCGAAGGCCGGCCCGTTGGGGACGGTGAGACCGGTCAGCACCCGGTGCGCGGAGCCGTCCCGGTCGATGCGGTAGAGCGACCCGCGGCCGGGCGCCGCGTCCGCGGCCATGCTGGTGGCCCAGAACCGGCCCTGCGGATCGCAGGCCGCGTCGTTCATCCGCATCGGGCGCGGCGCGCCCTCCTCCGGCCGGGCCACCCAGCGCGGCTCCGCGCCCGGGCGCAGCAGGGCCACGCCCGGGCCGGCGGCGGCGATCCACTGCCCCGGTCGCCCGGCGACCGGCGCGACCGCGCCGAGCGGCACGTCCAGCTCGGCCTCGCACCGCGGGCGGCGCGGGTCGTCCCCGGGCCCCCAGCTGTACAGGGTGCCCCGGAGCAGGTCGACGAAGTACAGCCGGCCCTCGTGCCAGCGCGCGCCCTCGCCCAGCTGGTAGCGCCCGGGGAAGCAGGGCTGCCAGTCGTCCGCCTCCATCGCCGCCGCCTCCTCTCGTGCGGGCGCCGTCACCGCAGCGCGGTGCCGGGCGCGGCGTGCAGCAGGGTCAGCTCGTCACGGAAGGGCAGGCCCTCCCAGTCTCCCGCCGCGGCGACCGCGAAAGCCCCGGTGGTCACCGCCCGGTCGAGCCGCTCCTCCACCGGCAGGCCGTCGAGCAGCCCGGAGAGGTAGCCCGCGACGAAGGCGTCCCCGGCGCCGATGGTGTCCCGGACCGGGACGGGGACGGCGGGCCTGGCGACCGACCCGTGCTCGGTGAAGACCTCCGCACCGGCGGCGCCCCGCTTGACGACCACCTCGCCGACGCCCTGGGCGAGCAGGGCCTCGACGCACTCGGCCTCGTGCTCGGCGCCGGGCGGGGCGACCAGGGCGAGTTCGTCGTCGGAGGCCACCAGGACGTCCACCAGCGGGACCAGCGGTCGCAGCGCGGCCCCGGCCTCCTGGGGCGACCAGAGCTTGGCCCGGTAGTTGACGTCCAGGCAGACGGCGCCCCGCGCGGCGTGGGCGGCGGCCTCGACGGCGGCCCGGGGGCCGGGGCCGAGGGCGGCGGTGACACCGGTCAGGTGGACGATCCGGGCGCCCTCGGCGAGGGCGGTGGCCAGACAGGCGGGCGTGAGCCGGGACCCGGCCGAGCCGGTGCGGTAGTAGGAGACCCGCACCAGGTCGGCCACCCGCGGCTCGAAGACCACCAGGCCGGTCGGCGCGGTGGCGTCGACGGACGCGCAGGACACGTCCACGCCCTCGGCCCGCAGGGTGCGCAGGACCAGCCGGCCGAACTCGTCGTCGCCGTTGACGCCGACCCAGCGCGCCGCGTGCCCCAGCCTGGCGAGGCCGATCGCGACATTGGCCTCGGCGCCGGCCGTCGAGAGGGCGAGGGTGCCGCCTAGGTGCAGGGGGCGGTCGGCGCGCAGGGCCGCCATGGCCTCGCCGAGGGTCAGGACGTCGAGCACGGGTACTCCTCGGCGAGCGCGCGGAAGGCGGCGATGCGGGCGGGCAGCCCGGCGCGGTCGCCGCCGGCGGCGGCCGCGGTGCCGAGCAGCGGGCCGCCGACCCCGACCGCGAGGGCGCCGGCGGCCAGGAAGCCCCGGGCCGCCTCGGCGTCCACGCCGCCGACGGGCACGAAGTGCACCGCGGGGAAGGGGTCGCGCAGGGCCCGCAGGTAGCCCGGTCCGCCGAGGCTGCCCGGGAACAGCTTGACCGCCGTCACACCCTCCGTGTAGGCGAGCGCCACCTCGGTCGGGGTGACCGCGCCGGCCAGGACCGGCATGCCCAGGGACTGCGCCTCGCCGACGGCCTCGGTCATCCCCGGGGTCACCGCGAACGCGGCGCCGGCCCGGGCCGCGGCACGGGCGTCCGCGGCGGTGAGCAGGGTGCCGGCGCCGAGTGCCGCGTACGGGCCCAGGGCCTCGCGGGCGCGCTCCAGGACGCCGAGCGCACCGGCGGTGGTGAGTGACACCTCCACCAGGTCGATGCCGGACGCGAACAGGGTGAGGACCGCATCCAGAGCGGCGTCGGGGTCGTTCCCCCTGACGATGGCCAGGATCCTGCGGTCGCGCAGAGCGGAGAGAAGGTCGTCAGGTTGCACGGGTGCCTCCGAAGCCCAGGTTGTGTCTTTAGGATATCGTATACTTTCCGGTTGTGGGCTCCACACTCGCACCCCGCATCCCCCACCCGACGAAAGGCGCCCCTCGATGACCCGTACCGCCCTGATCACCGGCGCGGCCGGCGGCATCGGCCGCGCCGTCGCCGCCCGCCTGGTGGCCGACGGCCTGCGCGTGGCCGGCCTCGATCTCACCGATCCGCAGCTGCCCGGCGTCGCCTACCACCGGGCGGACGTCACCGACCCGGAGCAGGTCCGCGACGCGGTGCGCGCGGCGGTCGACGGCCTGGGCGGGATCGACGTCCTGGTCACCTGCGCCGGCATCACCGAGGGCAGCCCGCTGCACCTGACCACCGACGACGACTGGCAGCGCGTGCTGTCGGCCAACCTCGGGTCGGTGTTCCTGTGCGTGCGCGAGGTGCTGCCCGTGATGATGGCGGCCGGCTCGGGCTCGGTGGTCACCATCGGCTCGGTCCTGCACCGCACCGCCGCGCCCGGCCTGCCCGCGTACGCCGCGGCCAAGGGCGCGATCGCCGCGCTCACCCGCCAGCTCGCCGTGGACTACGGCCGGTACGGCATCGGCTTCGTCACCCTCGCCCCCGGCTGGGTGCGCACCCCGGCGACCGAGTCCCGCCTGGCGCCCGGCGGGGAGGACCTGGCGCGGCTGCGGGAGAGCAACCCGATGCGCGCGCTGATCGACGCCCGGGACATCGCCGAGGCGGTCGCCTTCGTCTCCTCCCCCGCGGCCGGCATGCTCTCCGGCTCCGAGCTGGTGCTGGACGCGGGCGCGTCGGTGGTCAGCCCGGCCAGCCTGCTGCGCGACACCCACCGGGAGCGGATGGGGCTGCCCCCGCTCGACGCCCGCTGACCCGCCGCACCGGCACCCGCCCGGTGAACGCGGCGGCGGCGGCGCGCGATCGCCTCGCGCGCCGCCGCCGCGGCGGTCCCGACCCCGTCCGCCGGGGGCCGGGGGTCGGGGGTCGGGGTCACTGCCCCTTCTCCACCTCGTACGCCGCCTGGGAGCCGATGTGCGCACGCGCCGCGTCGGCCGCCGCCCCCGGATCACGCCGGTGCAGCGCCGCCATGATGGCGTCGTGCTCGTCGACCACCGAGCGCCAGTTGCGCTCACCGAGCGGCGCCGCGATGCGGTAGCGGCGGATGGTGAGCAGCAGCTGCTCGGTCAGGTCCCTGAGGATCCGGTAGCCGGCCGCCCCCGCGAGGAGCCGGTGGAAGCGGGAGTTCAGCTCGGCCATCTCGCCGATACCGCCCCGCTCCAGCGCGCCGCGCAGCTCCGCCTGGACGTGGTCCAGCTCGGCGAGCTGCCGGTCGTCGACCCGCTGCGCGGCGAGTCCGGCGATCAACGCCTCGATCGACTCGCGGGCGAGGAAGACGCCGCGCATCTCGGTGACGTCGATCCCGGCCACCGTGACGCCCGCATGCACGCGGGAGACCAGCAGCCCGTCCGACTCCAGCCGCTTCACGGCCTCGCGGATCGGGATCTTGCTGACGCCGAAGCTCCGGGCCAGTTCGTCCATGTTGATGCGGTCGCCGGGCTTGAGGTTCCCCTGGGCGATGGCGCTTCGCAGGCTCTCGTAGGCAAGGTCGGCCTTGCTCTTCACGGCGGGGATGCGCTCCGCCCAGTCGCTTCGGTCCATTCGTTTATCGTATGCGATATCTAATAAGTCCGTACACCCATATCACCCACCCCATGCGATGGCCATGAACAGGCAATTTGCCCGTTTTCTCCACAGTGCGTTGCCTTGGAGGATTTCGTATACTATTGTCATCCTCGTTGGCCGACCTGCCCTCGCGGCCGACGCGGGGCGCCACCCACCGGGCGCGCCGCCACCCCCAGGCCGAGGAGTCCCCATGCCTCGCATTCTCACCCCGCCCCGCACCTGCGCCGACCGGTCGGGGACGCCTCCGCACCCCTCGCCGAGGCACCACCAGTGCGACCTCGCCGCCGACGAACTGGCCCCGAGCAGGCTGCGCGCCTGGATCGGCGCCCTCCTCGCCGACTGGCAGCTCCCCCAGCTGGTCGACGATCTCGCGCTGATCGCGACCGAGCTCGCCACCAATGCCGTGCGGCACGGCGGCACCCCGGCCCGCGCCACCCTCGCGATGTCCGCGCCGGACGCCGGGCCCCGCGTGGTCCGCCTGGAGATCCAGGACTCCGGCCCCGGGTTCGACCCGCGCACATGCGCACCGACCGCCGAGTCCAGCGCCACCGCCGAGAGCTGCAGCGGACGCGGCCTGCTGCTGGTCGCCGCGCTCAGCAGCGCCTGGGGCGCGCTGCACACGGGGGCGGGCCAGCTGGTCTGGGCCGAGCTGACCGCCCGCTGAGGCCGCCGGCCAGGCACCCCGGGAGCCCCGGCCGCGAAACGATCCGATCACACCCCTGGAACATCTTTCGTATATCGAATACTCTGCGCCATCATCCGACTCCGCCACCCGAGGAGTTCCCGCCCCATGGCGTCCCTGCCCCACAGACTCATCGCCACCGCCCTGGCCGCCGCGTCGGCGCTCGCCACCAGCGCCTGCTCGGCCGAGCAGGCCTCCAAGCCCGCGGAGCGCACCACCATCACCTTCTGGACGATGCCGTTCTGGATCGGCCGGCCGAACAACCTCAAGCACCTGGTCGAGGACTTCAACGCCTCCCAGAGCAAGGTCGAGGTCCAACTCACCGTGCTCGACTGGCAGACCGGGCGGGAGACCATCAAGAAGGCCGTCATGAACGGCCGGGGTCCGGACGTCTGGCTGGCCAACAACGGCCTCGAACTCGACCTCCTGACCGCCGCCAGACTGGCCCCGCTGGACGCCCTCGGCTACACCGCCGAGGACCTCGGCCGGTTCCGCCCGCTGGTCAAGGTCAACGAGTACCAGGGGCGCCTCTACGGCGCCCCGCTGTACTTCGACGTCAACGTCCTGCTCTACCGCAAGGACATCCTGCAGAAGTACGGCTTCAACGAACCGCCCCGCACCTGGGAGGAGTTGAGGTCGACGGCCGCCGCGATCACCAGCCGGTCCACCGCGGCCGGCAAGAAGGTGGCGGGCTGGCAGTTCAAGGGCATGGACGACCACCTCAACGCCATCAACTCCACCTGGGAGAGCTTCCTCTGCCAGGCCGGCGGCGCCCTCACCTCACCCGACTTCAGGACCTCCACCCAGAACTCCGAGGCCGGGCGCACCGCGATGAACTACATGAAGTCCTTCTACACCGACAAGGTCTCGACCACCGGCACCAGCGCGCTCAACGGCTTCATCGAGGGCGACGTCGCCATGTTCTCCTTCTACCAGAGCGTCATCTCCGACATCGCCGCCGGGAACGAGAAGACCAACGGCAAGTGGGCGGCCGCCCCGATGCCGGTCGGCCCGAAGAGCGGCTGCTCGGCCGTCGGCGGCCACAGCCTGGTCGCCCGCTCCGGCCTCCCCGACCCCGGCGCCGCCGGAACGTTCATGCGCTGGCTGGCGTCGCCGTCGGTCAGCACCCAGTTCATGGAGTTCCACGGCATCTTCCCGTACGACACGGCCAAGGTCCCGCGCGAGACCAAGGTCGTGGTCGACTCCTTCTACAACACCGACCCCAGCTGGGCGGCGATCATGACCCAGTTCGACCGCAGCACCCCGGACCTGCTGCTCCAGGACCGCCACGGCTTCGCCGCCCGGTGGGACGCCCAGAAGTCCGAGGTGGTGGCCGGTGTCGACGGACGGACACCCGTCGACCAGGCGCTGCGCAGCATCGACGGCAAGGTCGGCACGGACCTGAACGGCGGCTGATCAGACCGCCGTCCGGGATCCCGCCGTCGCGCCGCACGACTCGCGGACCGTCAGCTTCGGCAGGAGCAGCACATGGTGGACCGGCGTCGACCCCGCGGCCGCGAGCCTGCGCAGCAGCAGCGCCACCGCTTCGGCGCCCACGGCGTGCTTCGGCGGGGCGACCGCCGTCAGCGACGGCGCGCCGAGCGCGGCGAACACGTCGTCGTAGCTGACCACGGCCAGCTGCTCGGGCACCTGGACTCCGCGGGCCCGCAGCAGCGGCAGCAGCTGGATCGCGTCCTGGTCGTTGTGGACGAGGACCGCCCGGACGCCCCGGGCGCAGGCCTCGGCCAGGTCGGCGGCCACCGCCTCGGTGTCCGCCACCGGGTTCACGATGTCGATCACCGGCTCGGCCGGCAGGCCCAGCAGCGCGCAGCCGTCGGTGTAGCCGCGGCGGATCTCGTGCGCCGTCCAGGTGTCCCGGCGGGCGACCAGCGCGACCGCGCCGTGCCCGAGGCCGACCAGGTGCCGCAGGGCGAGGAGCACGCCGTGGCGGTGGTCGGAGGCGACCGAGTCGAGCTCCTGCGCCGCGCTCCCCGGCGCGGGGCGGCGCTCGACCAGGACGGCGGGCACCGGGAGGTCCTCGACCCAGTCCTGGCCGCCGGGCTGGTCGGCCGGCGTCCAGTTGGGGGCGAGCAGCAGCCCGTCGGCGCCCGACTTCAGCAGCTGCTCCACCTGGACGCGGTCGGCGCTGGCGTCGTAGGAGGAGATGCCGAGCATCAGCTGGGCGCCCGCACGGGCCGCGGCCGCCCGGGCGCCCGCGATGACCTCGTCGAAGTACTGGCCGACGGCGGGCACGAGCAGGCCGACGGACGGCCCCCGGCCGGACGCCCCCTGCGCCGGACCGTCCTGGCGCTCGGCGACGGTCGACACCGAGCCGTGCGAGCGGCGGACGAGACCGGCCTCGGCGAGTACCGCGATGTCCCGGCGCACGGTGACGGCGGGGATGCCCAGCGCCTCCGCGAGCTCCGCCACCCGGACCGAACCGCGGCTCTCCAGGGCTTCGAGGATCCGGGTGCGGCGTTCGTCGGCCGAGATCGACATGTCATTCCCCCTGCGCCGTGGTCGCTCCGGGCGCGGCGGCCTGCCCGGAGGGACAGGAATCTACCATTCGGTCGGGAGATGATCCGTCGACGAGCGGACGGCCGGCCCGCCCTGCGGCGGGCTCACCCCTGGGGTGCGTCCTCGCTGCTGGTCGGGCCGAGGTCGGGACGGTCCAGGAGCTCGATCCGGTCGCCCGGGCGGTGGAGTTCGAGGACGGTGACCTCGTTGGCGCCGGGACGCCACAGGGGCGCGGGGGCGTAGAGGGTGCGCTGCGGGCCGCGGTCCCAGTAGCGGCCCAGCGCGAAGCCGTTGAGCCAGACCATGCCCTTGGTGAAGCCGGGCAGGGCGAGGAATCCGTCGGCCGGTGCGTCGACCGTGATCCGGGCGCGGTGGAAGGCCGGGCCGTCCGCCGTGCTCGGCTCCCCGAAGCGCAGCGACATCAGGTCGTCGAGGGGCAGCGGGCGGACCTCCCAGCCGAACTGGTACTGGTTGTCGATCCGGACCCCGTCCGTGATGCCCTTGCGGTCGTGCAGCAGCGGCCCGTAGTTGACCCGCCCCTGGTTCTCGACGAGCAGGTCGAGCACCGCGCCGCCGGCCGGGACGGTGACGGCCAGGGCCTCGTCCGGGCGGTCCCGTTCGAGGACGCCGATCGGTGCGCCGTCGAGGAAGGCCTGGGCGCGGTCGGCGAGGCCGTCGATGCGCAGGTCGCCGTGGGCGAGGGGGCCGCGCAGGCGGGTGCGGTAGTGGATGAGGCCGGTGTTCTGGCCGAAGGCCTCCATCGGCTCGGGTTCGGGGCGGTGGTGGGTGACGGCGAGGCCGTCGAGCGAGGCGGACAGGCTTGCGCTCCCGGTGACGGGCGCGCTCTGCGGGGCGAGCCGGTCGGGCAGCGGCGGCAGCGGGTGCCCGTTGGGGCCGAGGTGGCGTTCGATGACGCGGCGGAACGCGTGGAACTTCTCGGTGAGCTCGCCGGCCTCGCCGACCGGGGCGTCGTAGTCGTAGCTGGTCGTGTCGGGCCGGAACGTCGTGCCGTCGTGGTTGGCGCCGTTCCACCAGCCGAAGTTGGTGCCGCCGTGGCCCATGTAGATGTTGACGGAGGCGCCGGCGGACAGCAGCCGGTCGAGGACGTCGGCGGCCTCCTGCGGGTCGCGCAGGTGGTGCGGGGCGCCCCAGTGGTCGAACCAGCCGGTCCAGTACTCCATGCAGACCAGGGGGCCCACGGGCTGGTGGCGGCGCAGGCAGGCCAGCGACTCGTCGGGGCGGGAGCCGAAGGTGCCGGTGGTGAGCAGCCCGGGCAGCCGGCCGCCGAGCTGGAAGCCGTCCTCGGCGCCGTCGGCGGTGACCAGCAGGCCGTCGACACCGCGCCGGACGAGTCCGGCCCGCAGGTGCTCCAGGTAGGCGGTGTCGTTGCCGTAGCTGCCGTACTCGTTCTCCACCGCGACCGCGACGACCGGTCCGCCGTGGGAGGCGAGCAGGGGCAGCAGGACGGGCACCAGCTCGTCGAACCAGGCGTCGACGGCGGCGAGGTAGGGGGCGTTGACCCGGCGGAGCCGGACGGCCGGGTCGGCGAGCAGCCAGGCCGGGAGGCCGCCGAACTCCCACTCGGCGCAGATGTACGGGCCGGGCCGGACCATCACGTCGAGGCCGAGGTCCCCGGCCGTGCGGACGAACGCGGCGAGGTCGCGGTCGCCGGTGAAGTCGGCCGCGTCGGGCGTGGGTTGGTGGAAGTTCCAGGCGACGTAGGTCTCGACGGTGTTGACGCCCATGGCGCGCAGGCGGGTGAGCCGGTCGGCCCACAGTTCGGGGCGGATACGGAAGTAGTGGACGGCGGCGGAGACGATCAGGTGCGGGCGTCCCACACGCAGGAAGCCGTCGCCGTCGGTGGTCAGGGGCAGGGGGGCGGCCGGGTCGGCCATGGGTGCCTCCACAGGTGGGCGGGCGGGGAGGAGGGGGTGTCCGGCGCCGGCGGGGCGTCGTGCCGCGTCGGGTGCGAGCGGGTGCGGCCGGCCGGCGATCACCGCCTCGTACCCTAGGAGCCCGCCGATCAGACAGTCAATCGATCGAGGAAAACTGCATCGATTGATCAGAATTCGATCGAACGATACTCTTCAGCCACAGAAATCGATGCCGGATCAGCCGGATCAGGGGAAGCAGCGGAGGGCAGATGGCCATGTCTGGAGAGGAACGCCGCCGGCTGATCGTGACGGCGGTCGGCGACCTCGGCGGCCGGGTGCGTCTGACGGAGCTGGCGGACCGGCTCGGCATTCCCGCCGTCACGGTCCGCCGGGACGTCGCCACGCTGACCGGGGCCGGGCGGCTCAGCCGCTCGCACGGCTTCGTCTCGCTGGACCTCCCGGACCCCGGGCGCGGCCCGGGGTCCGGCGCCGCCCCGGGGGCCGGGCGCTCCGTCGGCCTGCTGGTGCCCTCCGTCGGGTCCTACTTCGACGAGGTGATCGCCGGCGCCCGCGAGGCCGCCGACGCGGCGGGAGCCCGGCTGGTCCTCGGCATCGCGCCGTACGCTGCGGGCGAGGACCGCGTCCAGGTCGCGCGGCTGCTGGAGTCCGGCGCCGAGGGCCTGCTGCTCGCGCCGGGGCTGCTGCCCGGGCAGGACCCGGAGAGCTGCGCCTGGCTCGACGACCTGCCCGTTCCCGCCGTGCTGGTCGAGCGCCGCTCCGCCACCGCGGACGGCCCCGGGGCGCGGCTGGACGCCATCGGCTCGGACCACCGCCACGGCGTCCTGAGCGCCCTGCGGCACTTCGCGCGGCTCGGCCACGAGAGCGTCCTGCTGGCCGCGCGGGGCGACTCCTGGACGGCCCAGGAGGTCCGGGCCGGCTACCGGGAGGGCGCCAGGCTGCTCGGCCTGCGGACACCGCCGGTCCTCGACTCGCTGTCCCCCTCGGGCCTGCCGACCGACCCCGAGCTGCTGGCCGACCGGATCGCCGCGGCCGTCGGGGAGGGCACCCGGGCGGTGCTGGTCCACAACGACCAGGACGCCATCCGGCTCCCGCCGCTGTTGCGCGCGCGGGGGCTGCGGGTACCCGAGCACGTGGCCCTGATCGCCTACGACGACGTGTTCGCCGCGCTCGCCGCGCCCCCGCTGACGGCGGTCGCCCCGCCGAAGCGCGCCGTCGGCGCCGCCGCCTTCGACCTGCTGCTCCGGCGCCTCGCCACCGACCCCGAGATGCCGGTCCACCGCACCGCGCTGCTGCCCGTGCTGCGGGTGCGCACCTCCTGCGGAGGCCGGCGCGACGCGCAGACCCGCCGGTGACGGACAGTGCCGCGATCACCCGCCACGGTGACCGACGGTGAGGATGGGTAGGGACCCGTATTGAATACCCATCGATGGGGAGGGTGTGCTGGAGGCACGGCACAGGGCGGGCACGGAGGCCGGCTCCCACCAGCGATCTGCGGCAGGTAATCCTCATGGACAGCACCGTCGGCCACACCCCGGCCACCCACGTGACAGCGCACGTCGCGATCTACCTGCGCTGCTACCCGTTCGACGTGACGGCGATGGACTGCCACCGGCGGGCCCTGGAGGCCCTCGCCGCGGAGCTCGAGCTGCCGGATCCGCTGCTGCACCTGGACAACGGTCTGCGCAAGCCGGACGGCCTTCCCGCGCTGGTCGGGCTGCTGCAGGGGGTCGCGGCGGGCTGGATCACCACCGTCCTGATCCCCGGGCCGTTCGTGTTCTCCATGGACGGGGCCGAGGCGCGGGCCGTGGTCGAGCTGCTGGAGCGGCACGGCTGCCGGGTGGTCGAGCTGCCGCCCCGCGGCGAGCGCGCCCGCGCCCGCACCGTCCGGAGCCTTCCGCCCCTGCGGGTCGCCGGCTCCCCCGAGCCGGTCGGCGCGGTGGCCTGCTGACGTCGCCGCCTGCTGCCGTCCGGCCCGCCGACCTCGCCGACCTCGCCGACGACGTCCACGTGGTGAACGACCTGCCCACCAGGGCCGGTGCGGGTGCCCTGGCACCCGCACCGGCCCTGGACCCGTTCGCCGCGGCGGCTCGGGCACGCCGCGCCCGGTCGGCCGTCCTCAGCCGGCGCGGAGCTCCGCCAGGTGCCGGGCCCCGGCCCGCAGCAGGGGTTCCAGCGGGGCGGCCCGCGGGTGCCAGGGGGCCTCGTACTCCCAGGCGATCCAGCAGTCCCGGGGCAGCAGCCGCAGGCAGTCGGCGAGCGGCAGCACCCCCGCGCCGAGCGCCAGCGGGGTCAGGTCCCCGGCCGAGGCGACGTCCTTGACCTGCACGTAGCCCAGGCCCGGGCCGAGGGCCCGGTAGGACTCGGCGGGGCTCTCCCCCGCCAGCCAGGTGTGCAGCAGGTCCCACAGCGCCCCGGCCGCCGGGTGGCCGACCCGGTCGAGGAGGCCGGCCAGGGCGCCCGCCGAGCGGTGCGAGTCGTGGGTCTCGACCAGGACGCGCACCCCGAGCAGCGCGGCCCGCCCGGCCACCTCGCCGAGCCGGCGGGCGGCCCTGGCCTCCGCCACGGCGGCGGGGCCGGGGCCGCCGTGCGGGAAGACCCTCAGGTACCGGCAGCCGAGGTCGGCGGCGAGCCGCAGGTGGGCGAGCAGGTCCGCCACCACGGGCGCGTCCGGTCCCGGCGCCGCGATGCCGAGGTAGGAGGCGAGGGTGAGCGGGACGACCCCGGTCCGGACGAACAGCCGCGCGGCGGCCCTCCGTTCGGCGGCGCCGAGCTGGAGGCGGACCGGCTGGTCGGAGGCGCAGCGCAGTTCGAGACCGTGCCAACCGTGGTCGGCGGCGAGACCGGCCACCCGGTCGAGCGGGACGCCGGGGAGTCCGAGCGTGGCGAGGGCCAGTGGCATGGCGCGCGCTCAGTCGCCCGGGCCGGCGGGCGCCGGGTCCAGGGGCGCCGGGCCGACGGAGACGGTGCCGGCGCCGATGCGCACGTGCCGGACCTCGCCGTCCGGCCAGGACACCCGCAGGTCCCAGGTGCTCCCGGGCCCGGCCGTGCGGCCCGCGGTGAGACCGGCCGTGCGGCCCGCGGTGGGGGCCGGGGTGCGGACCGCCGTGAGGCCGACCTCGTCCAGCGGTGGCAGGCCGGTGGCACCGGCGAGCCTGACCGCGCAGGCCAGCAGGGCGGGCCCCGCCGGGAGGCTGCCGCTCAGGACGGGCAGCACCGCCTCGGCGCCGAACGCGGTACCGCCCGGCACGGTCCGCGCCTGCGTCCGGCCGAACCCGTACAGGGAGCGGAGTTCGCTGGTGAGGCCCCCGTCGGCGCGGGCGATCGTGCCGAGCCCGGTGCCGACGGCCGCGGACCCGGTGCGCTCGCCCGCGACGGCCCAGCCGCCGTGGTGGACGGCGGTGCCGGCCGCGGCGCCGGCCACCAGGTGGACCCGGACCTCGTCCGGGCCGTGCACGAGGGTGACCGAGGTGACGGTGACGCCGGGCAGCTCGTCGCCGCCGGCCCGCGGGTGGGAGAGCGAGGCGGCCCAGTCGGCGCCGGTGCCGAGCGGGTGGATCCGGCCGCGCTGGGTGGGCTCGCCGTCGACCACCAGGGCGAGGTGGTTGTCGGCGGGGCCGTCGTACGTGGGGCCGGTGACGGTGGAGTGGGCGAGGCGGGCGTAGTGCGGGTTGTCGGGCTGGACCTGGTCGGCGGGCTGGTCGTCGCTGCCGTGGTTGTGCAGCCGGACCACGCCGTCGGCGGCGGTCGACTGCACCAGCCAGCCCGGCCGGGGCAGGACGGTCACCCGGTCGCGGACCTCGCAGGGGGCCGGCTGCTCGGGCTCCGTCCAGACCGGGTGGCCGGGCGGCAGCAGCAGGCCGAGGAACCCGCTGCCCGCCCAGTAGGGGGAGGCGGGACCGGTGTACGGCTGGACCAGCCGGAGCTCGGGGCCGTGCCAGCCGAGGGTCAGCAGGCCGCGGCCGTCGACGGCGCCGCGGTCGAGGAAGTGGCGCAGGGCGCCCGAGGCCAGGCGGCGGGTGGCGCCGGGGCCGAGCGGGGTGCGGCCGGCCAGGGCCCCGGCCCACAGGGGGGCGGTGGCGGCGAAACGGTAGGTGAGGGAGCGGCCCTGGTGGACGGGGGCGCCGTCGGCGCCGAAGGTGTGGACGTAGCCGGTGAGGTGGGCGGCCAGCCGGTCGCCGTACTCGGCGAGCAGGGCCCGGTCGTCGGCGAGGTGGGCGTGCAGGACGGGGTACAGGTGCAGCGCCCAGCCGTTGTAGTGGTCGAAGGCGCGGGGGCGGCCGTCGGTGTACCAGCCGTCGCCGAGGTAGAAGCGGTCGATCCGCTCCAGGCCGCGCCGCACGGCCGCCCGGGCGTCCTCCTCCTCGACGCCGGCCTCGGCGAGGAAGCCGCCGACGGCCAGCGGGAAGATCCACCAGTTGTTGTCGTTGGGAGCGCGGTGCAGGGCGTCGGCCAGCCAGCGGCCGACCCGGTCGCGGACGGCGCCGTCGAGCCGGTCCCAGAGCCAGGGCCGGGTGAGGCGCAGCGCGAAGGCGATGGAGGCGGCCTCGACCATCGCCTGGCCCCGGTCGGTGATCAGCGGCCAGGACTCGTGGTCGCCGTCGGCGAGGTCGCGTTCGGCGGTGGGGGTGCGGGTGCCGGCGTCGAGCCCGGCGGCGTACTGCTCCAGCAGGCCGCCGGGGTCGGCGCCACCCGCGCCGGCGATGCGCAGGGCGGCGGGCAGGAAGGTGCGGGCGAAGCCCTCCAGCGCGTCGGAGCGCCGGCCCGACCAGCTGGGGCGGGCGCCGGGGAGGTCGATGAGCGCCCGGCCGGGGCTCGCGTACGGGCGGACGGCGGTGAGGAGGTCGTCGGCCACCGCCTCCCAGTGGGCTCTGGT
This sequence comes from Kitasatospora sp. NPDC058170, assembly GCF_042883905.1. NCBI lineage: Bacteria > Bacillati > Actinomycetota > Actinomycetes > Kitasatosporales > Streptomycetaceae > Kitasatospora > Kitasatospora sp. NPDC058170. The sequence continues at coordinate 126,066 of NZ_JBHVUV010000007.1, read as the reverse complement.
CCAGCCGGTACGGGGGCTGAGCTCCCGGTCCTCCGGAGGCAGTGGCATGGGCGTGTCCTTCCTCGGCGGGGTCCATGAACGGACGGGTCCCTGGCGGAATCTAGGAATCGACCGATCATCCGTCAAGGCCTTCGGATCAAATGCGCCTCTTGATCAAATCGTGATGCTGCGCCCCGGAGCCTCCCCCTACGGCAATATCTGCAGGTCGATGGCCGTCCAGGCGACCAATCGGGACACACCTCGGACTGATCAGATCGGATCATTCGATCCAGATTCCTTGACTCCGATCCATGTGTTGCCCAGGATGACGGCAGTCGCCCCCACCCCTCACGTGTCCGTGCCAGGACCGACATCCCCGGGACCGTGACCTCTCCCCTAGGAGCCGTGCCCATGCGCTCACTCGCGTCCACCTCCCGCAGAGCCCTGCGTGCCACCGCCGCCACCACGGCCGCCGCACTGTGCGTGACCCTCCTCGCCGCCTGCGGCAGCGACGGCGGCGCCACCGCGGCCGGCGGCGACGACGGCAAGCCCGTCACGCTCACCTTCTGGGGCTGGGCCAAGGGAACGAAGGAGGTCGTGGCCGCCTTCAACGCGAGCCACCCGAACATCCAGATCACCTTCGAGGAGATCCCCGCGGGCAACGCCGGCGGCTACGCGAAGCTCTCCAACGCCGTCAAGGCCGGCAACGCCCCCGACGTGTTCAACGTCGAGTACCCCCAGCTGCCCGACTTCGTCAGCCAGGGCGCCGTCCAGGACATCAGCAAGCTCGTCGGCGGCGACCTCAAGGCCAAGTACCTGCCGCAGGCCACCGAGCTCACCACGCTCGGCGGCCGGACGTGGGCGCTGCCGCTGGACGCCGCGCCGCAGACGTTCTACTACCGCAAGGACCTCTTCGAGAAGGCCGGCATCACCCCGCCGAAGACCTGGGACGAGTTCCGCACCGCGGCCCAGAAGCTCAAGGCCGCCCAGCCCGACACCCGCATCGCCACCTTCTTCCCCGACGACCCGTCCACCGTGGAGGCGATGGCCTGGCAGAACGGGGCACGCTGGTTCAGCACCGCCGACGAGGCGTGGAAGGCCGACCTGACCGGGGACGCGACGAGGAAGGTCTCCGCGTACTGGCAGCAGCTGATCGACGAGGACCTCGTCCGCATCCAGCCCTCCTTCAGCCAGCAGTGGACCGCCTCCCTCCAGAAGGGCGAGACCGCCGGCTACCTCGGCGCCTCGTGGGGCGGCGGCGTCCTGAAGTCCAACCTCGGCACCACCCCCGAGATCAACGGCAAGTGGGCGGTGGCCCCGATGCCCAGCTGGGACGGCAACCCCGCCAGCGGCATGCTCGGCGGCACCACCTTCGCCGTCTCCAAGGACAGCAAGAAGGGCAAGGCCGCCGTCGAGTTCGCCGCCTGGGCCACCACCACCCCCGACGGATTCAAGGCCCGGATAGCCTCCGGCACCTCCTCCTCCTACCCCGCCGCCACCGAGCTCGTCCCCGTCGCCAAGCAGGCCTTCAACACCGACTTCTACGGCGGCCAGGACCTCTACACGGTGTTCTCCGACGCCGCGAAGTCGATCAGGCCCGGCTGGACCTGGGGCCCCGTCATGGGCGTCACCAACGGCTCGCTGAAGGACGCCTTCGGCAAGGTCGCCGGCAAGAGCGGCACCATCGACGACGCGCTGTCCGGGGCCCAGCAGGCCACCCTCGCCGAGTTCAAGAACCGCGGGCTGAAGGTCGCCCAGTGACGATCCGCGCCACCCGCACCAAGGCCCCCCGCGCCGCCGTCACCAGGCGGCGCGGGCGGTACGGGGCACCCGCCGTCCTGCTCGCCCCGTTCTTCGTCCTGTTCACGGCCTGCACCCTCGTCCCGATCGGTTACGCGATCAGGCTCAGCCTGTTCACCGAACGCAGCTCCGGCCTCGGCTTCGGCGGCAGCGAGACCGTCTTCACCGGGCTCGGCAACTACACCCGGGCCCTGGGGGACGAGGCCTTCCGCGAGGGCTTTCTCACCATCGCCCAGTACTGCCTGCTCTACATCCCGCTGATGACCGGCTTCGCCCTGGTCCTGTCCCTCCTGCTGGACTCGGCCCTGACCCGGGCCAAACGGTTCTTCCAGCTCGCCCTGTTCATCCCGCACGCCGTGCCCGGCATCATCGCCGCACTGATCTGGATGTACCTCTACACCCCCGGCATCAGCCCGGTGCTCGACGTCCTGGAGACCCTCGGCACCCAGCCCGACCCGCTCGGCCACCCGATCCCCGCCGTGGTCAACATGGCGCTCTGGCAGTGGACCGGCTACAACATGGTCATCTTCTACGCCGCGCTCCAGGCCATCCCGCGCGAGGTCCTGGAAGCCGCCGTCGTGGACGGCGCAGGCCCCCTGCGCACCGCCCTGAGCATCAAGATCCCGCTCATCAGGCCCTCGCTCGCCATGGTCGGCCTGTTCACCGTGATCGGATCGCTCCAGCTGTTCACCGAGCCGATGATCCTCCACAACACAGCCCCCGGCGTGGTCTCCACCTGGACCCCCAACATGTACGCCTACACCGCCGCCTTCGAGCGGGGCGACTCCGGCCTCGCCGCCGCCTCCTCCGTGCTGCTCGCCCTCGCCGCCGCCGGACTCTCCTTCGTCGTCACCCGGGTGAGCCGGTCCCGGTCCGAGCGCGCTCGGGAGGCCCGCCCGTGAACAACCCCCGCCCCCGCTCCTGGACCCTCTCCAAGGCCGCCGTCAACGGCGCCCTCGTCCTGGCCACCGCCTACACCCTGCTGCCGCTCGGCTGGCTGCTCACCGCGGCCGCCAAGAACACCGCCGACCTGCTCGGCGGGAACGCCCTGACCGCCGCCAACTTCGACCTCGCCAAGAACCTGGGCGACCTCGCCGACGCCGGCGACGGCATCTACTTCCGCTGGTACCTCAACTCCCTGCTCTACGCCGGGATCGGCTCGCTGCTCTGCGCCCTGGTCTGCGTGGCCGCCGGCTACGCCTTCCACGTCTACTCCTTCCCCGGCAAGGAGAAGCTGTTCGGCCTGGTCCTGCTCGGCGTCCTGGTGCCCACCACCGCGCTCGCCCTGCCGATGTACCTGCTCGCCTCCGAGGTCGGCGTCGTCAACACGTTCTGGGCCGTGTTCGTGCCCTCCCTGGTCAACCCCTTCGGGGTCTACCTCGCCCGTGTGTTCTGCGCCGGCTACGTCCCCGGCGAGGTCCTGGAGGCCGCCCGGATGGACGGCGCGGGAGAGCTCCGCATCTTCCGGTCGATCGGGCTGCGGATGGTCATGCCCGGCTTCGTCACCATCCTGCTGTTCCAGTTCACCGCCATCTGGAACAACTTCTTCCTGCCCCTGGTGATGCTCTCCGACAACCGGCTCTTCCCGGTCAGCCTCGGCCTCTTCACCTGGAACGCCCAGACCAAGGCCTTCCCCGAGTACTACCCGCTGGTCGTCACCGGCGCGCTCCTCGCCGTCGTCCCGCTCGTCCTGGCCTTCGTCCTGCTCCAGCGGCACTGGAAGGCCGGTCTCACCGCGGGGAGCGTCAAGTGAGCAGCACCCGCCCCGCCACCTCCAGGGAGCCCTTCATGCCCGACCCCCGACCGTCGGACCCGGCGCACGGTCCCCGCCGTCCGCGCGCCGTCCTCGCCATGCACCGGGACCTCACCGCCCGGCTGTTCGACGGCCCCACCATGGCCCGGCTGACCGACCTGGCCGACCTCGACCCCGCGCTGGTCCTCGACGAGTTCACCACCCGCGAGGCCGTCACCGCCCTCGCCGAGGCCGAGGTCATCGTCTCCAGCTGGGGCTGCCCGCCGATCGACGAGGCCGTCCTGGCCGCCGCGCCCCGGCTGCGCGCCGTCATCCACGCGGCCGGATCGGTCAAGCACCACATCACCGACGTCTGCTGGCAGCGCGGCATCCAGGTCACCTCCGCCGCCTGGGCCAACGCCCTGCCGGTCGCCGAGTACACCGTCGCCGCCGTCCTGCTCGCCAACAAGCAGCTCCTGCGGATCCGCGAGGACTACCGGGACCGCCGCGCCCCGCACGACTGGCAGCGCGGCTACCCCGACGCCGGCAACTACCGGCGCACCGTCGGCATCGTCGGCGCCTCCCTCATCGGCCGCCGGGTCCTCGAACTGCTGCGCCCCCACGACCTCGACCTGCTGCTCCACGACCCGTACGTGGACGCGGCCGAGGCCGCCCGGCTCGGCGCCCGGCCGGTGGACCTCGACGAGCTGTGCGCCGCGAGCGACGTGGTCAGCGTCCACGCCCCCGAGCTCCCGGACACCCACCACCTGATCGACGGCCGCCGACTCGCCCTGATGCGTGACGGCGCCACCCTGGTCAACACCTCCCGCGGCTCACTCGTCGACCAGGACGCCCTGGTCCGCGAGCTGACCTCGGGGCGGCTCGACGCCGTCCTGGACGTCACCGTCCCCGAGGTGCTGCCCGCCGACTCCCCGCTGTACGACCTGCCCAACGTGGTGCTCACCCCGCACATCGCCGGCTCGCTCGGCCGGGAGCTGCACCGCATGGCCGCGGCCGCCGCCGACGAGCTGGCGCACTACACCGCCGGTCGGCCGTTCGCCCACCCCGTCCTCGCCGAGGCCGTCCACCGCTCCGCGTGAGACCCGCGCCCCCGACCCGTACCCCCGACCCGTACCCCCGTGACCCGCAGGGCGTCGCGGGGGTACGGGTGCGGACGGGCCGGCCCGGCACGGGTGGGGGAATCCCGTGCCGGGCCGGAGTTCACCGGGTGCCGGTGGCGGATGGGTCGGACCCGGCCGACCGGGTGTCAGGAGATCGAACAGGTCATGTAGTACGGGTACTTGGTGCAGGTGACGGTCGCCGAGGCGCTGCCGGTGCCGCCCTTGTCGTCGGTGACCGTCAGCTTCGCCGTGTAGGTGCCGGAGGCGGTGTAGGGGAAGGTGTGGTCGACGCTCTGACCGGTGCCGGTGGTGCCGTCACCGAAGTTCCAGCTGTAGGCGGCCAGGCTGCCGTCGGGGTCGTAGGAGCCGTCACCGTTGAGCAGGCAGTTGCCGTTGATGGTGCAGAAGCCGCCGACGTGCACGACGGGCTTGTCGTTGTGGTTCGGCTCGAGGAGGCGGAAGGTGGTCTGGTTGCCGCTGGTACGGCCGGAGTTGTCGGTCACGGTGAGCTTGACGGTGTAGGTCCCGTACCCGGCGTAGGTGTGGCCGGGCTTGACGCCGGTGCCGGTGGTGCCGTCACCGAAGTCCCAGCTGTAGCCGAGACCGGATCCCGAGGACAGGCCCGCGTCGAAGGTGCAGAGGCGGGTGGCGCGGTCGCAGTCCGGTACGAAGGTGGCGTCCGGTCCGGCGGTGCCGCCGGCCGGGAAGACCGCGGTGTTGCCGAGGTCCAGGAGGGGTTCCTTGACGCCGTCACCGGAGGTGTCGGACCAGTTGGTGTTCCCGGCGTTGACGATCCGGTCGCGGACGGCGATGACCCCGGCCCGGTTCGCGGGCTTGTTGGCACCACGGCTCAACCAGGCCGCGGCGCCCGCGACGTGGGGGGCCGCCTGCGAGGTACCGCTGTAGTTGGAGTAGCCGCCGTCCTTGTAGGCCGAGCGGATGCAGTCGCCGGGGGCCGCGATGTCCACGCCCCGGCCGAAGTTGCTGTAGTCCGACAGCGAGTCGTCGGTGTTCCGGTTGTTCTTGTTGCACCAGGCGAAGGTGCCCAGGCCGCCGGGCTTGCCGTCGGCGTCGCTCAGCGAGGAGACCGTGATGGCGTCCGGCACGTTCGCCGGGCTCTGGTTCGCCACGTCCCGGTGGTCGTTGCCCGCCGAGACCACCACCACGATGCCCTTGGAGATCGCCCGGTTCACCGCGTCGTTGACCGACTGGACGGTGCCGTCGAAGCCGAGGCTGAGGTTGAGGACCTCGATCTCGGCGGCGTGCGCCGTCACCCAGTCGATCCCGTTGACGATCTCCTCGGTGGAGCCGCTGCCCTTGCTGTTCAGCGACTTGACCGACCAGAGCCGCGCGCCCGGCGCCACGCCGACGAAGCCGACGCCGTTGTCCAGGCCGCCGATGATGCCGGCCACGTTGCTGCCGTGCCCGTTGTCGTCCATACCGGCGTTCTCCACGCAGGCGGTGAGGCCCACGCAGTTGACCCGTCGGACCACGTTCAGGTCCGGGTGGGTGTAGTCGATGCCGGAGTCGATGACGGCGACGTCCACGTCGACCCGTTGGTCGAGCCCGTCGCCGGTCCTGAGACCGCTGTTGGCGGTGGCGCCGATGCGGACCGCGCCGTTCGGCAGGGCCTGACCGTGTGCGTGGGCGACCGCCGAGGCCTCGACGTACTTGACGGCCGGGTCGGCCCGAAGTGCCGCTACCGCCGCGGGTGTCAGGTCCGCCGAGAACCCGCTGAGCGCCGAGGTGTAGACCGACCCGAGCCGCACACCGGGTGCGGAGCGGGCGACCGTCGTGGGGTCGGTCGTCGCTCCGTCCTTGAGCACCACCACGTAGCGGGCGTTGTCCTGCTCGACGGAGCCGGTGCCCTGCGCCGAGGCGGGGACGGCTCCGACTCCTGCGACCGCTGCCAGCACCAGGCCGGCGAATATCGCGGTGCGCTTCATGCTTCCTCCTTGTGGGGGTAGGGAGTTGCCGAGAAGAGTAGGGCTCGTTTCCGTGATCCGACCCACCGGTTTGCCGTCATTGACGGGAAACCGACAGCACCTCTCCCGCGCCTCGCAGGGCCTACCATGCTCCCGGCGAAGGTCCGCACCCGATCCGGACCGCCGGATGCCGAGGAGGCAGACCGTGCTGAACGCACTCGGAGTCTCGTCCCAGGAGGAGGAGCTCTACCGCTGCCTGTTGCGGCGGCCCGATCCGACCCTGGCCGAACTCGCGGAGACCACCGGGGGTGAGCCGTCCCGCCTCAGACGGCAGCTCAAGGAGTTGGAGGCCAAGGGGCTGGTCACCCGGTCCGCCACCCGGCCCGTCCGGTTCCGCCCCGCTCCCCCGGAACTCGCCTTCGAGGTACTCGCCCTGAGTCTCCATCAGCAGATCGACCGCGCGAGGCTCGCCGCGGTCGAGCTCAACGGCCTCTGGCGCAGCGGCCGTACCGAGCACGAACCACCCGTCCAGATCGTGCAGGGGCGCGAGGCCAACACACAGCACTTCCAACAGGTCCAGCAGTCGACCCGGGAGGAGATACTGATCTTCGACATGCCCCCGTACGTCGAGGAGGGCATGGCCACCCAGACCGACATCCAACTCGACCTGATGGAGCGGGGAGTGGCGTACCGGACGGTCTACGACCGCACCGCGCTGGCGGAGCCCGAACAGCTCGCGCTCGCCCGCCGGCTGACCCAGCGGGGCGAACTGGCCCGGGTCGTCGACGGGTTGCCGATGAAGCTGCTGATCGCCGACCGCAGCACCGCCCTCGTCCCCGTCGTCCTGGGCGGGGAGCGGCAGACGGTCGTCCTGCGCAGCTCCCCGCTGCTGCACGGCCTGATCGCGCTGTTCGAGGCGCTGTGGGAGCGCGGCACCCCACTGTGGGGCAGCGGGCGCCCGTCGGCCGACCTCAGCCCGGAGGACGTCCAGCTCCTGGGCTTCGCGGCCGCCGGGTACACGGACGAGATGATCGCCCGCAAGGTGGGGGTGAACAAGCGGACCATCGAGCGGCGGATGCGCCGGCTGATGGACGCGCTCGGGGCGCGGACCAGGTTCCAGGCCGGACTCCAGGCGGCCCGGCGGGGGCTGCTCGGCTGACGGCCGGTCGGGCGCAGCCTTGCGGTCGGGCATGCGCGCCTGCCCGGGCGGGCGCGGGCCGACCCTCGCGCGCCGCCTCTAGAGTGATGATCACGCAAGTCCACCGATCGGCCCGGAGGTGTCAGGTGTCCCTGCAGATGAAGTTGGTTGCGATCACGCTCGACTGCCCCGATCCGCCGGCCCTGGCGGCGTTCTACCAGCAGGCCACCGGCTTCGCACCGCACCCGAAGTCGGACGCCGACTTCGCGGGGCTCGACCGCGAGGACGGGCTCTTCATCGGCTTCCAACGGGTCGACGACTACCGGGCTCCGCGCTGGCCCGACCAGAGCGTCCCCCAGCAGCTGCACCTCTGCTTCGACGTCCCCGATCTGGACGAGGCCGAGGGCCTGCTGCTGGAGCTGGGCGCGGGCAAGCCGGAGCACCAGCCCCACGACGCCGCCAAGGCGCGGGTTCTCACCGATCCGGCCGGTCACCCCTTCTGCATCTGCCAGGGCTGACCGGCAGGCGCCCCCTTCCCACTGCGGCGAGGGGCGCGAACCATCGGACCCCGCCCGCCCCGGGAAGCCCGTACCGCACCATGCGCAGTTCTCCGTGCCCGGCCTGACGGGGCGACAAACCACGCCCTGTCAGGCCGCGTCGGCATTCCGGGCGGGTGACATGCCCCCTGCCAGCGCAATGTCCGGAACCGGACAACCCCCCCGCCGGCCGACCGCCGGGAACGGCTCGCGATTACACCTGTGACTCCCCGAATCCGTGGCCTCAACATCCATTGTGGCAACGCATGTTCGAAGGTAGAGTCCCGGTTCGCCGAGCGCGGAGCAGTGCTCGCAGGCATTCTTTTGGGGCGGGCATGTCAAACCACGGCACCATCCCACCGGCGTCCGATCTTCTTGACGCGTTCACGGAAATCGCCCGGCGTTTTCCGGAGCGCCCGGCGCTGGTCCACCACGGGCAGGCCATGAGCTATCGCCGGCTGCACGAGCTGGCGAACACGCTGACCAGGCATCTGGGCGCCGATCCCGGCGTGGTCGCGGTCCAGGCCGCGCACACCCCGGAAACCGTCGTCGCACTCCTCGGGGTGCTGTCCGCCGGGGGCGTCTACTGCCCGGTCGATCCGGCATTCCCGCCGGAGCGCAGACAGGCGATGCTCACGGCGGTCGACTGCCGCGCAATGCTGCTGACGGAGGCCGGTCCGGAATCCCGACCAGGCCCGGAATCCCAACCAGGCGCGGAATCAATGCGGTTACGCCATTTATCGGAGCTTTCCGGGAGTCCGCCGCAGCACGAACCGCACAACGGACCGCGTATCGGGGTCGATCCCGACAATCCGGCCTACATTCTGTTCACGTCGGGTTCGACCGGGCAGCCGAAACCCGTCGTGACGCCCCGTCGGGCCGTCTCCGCCGTCGTGCACTCGCTGCGCGAGCTGTTCGACCTCACCCCCGAGGACCGGGTGCTCCAGTTCGCCTCGCTGAACTGGGACACCTGCTTCGAGGAGATCCTGCCGACCCTCACCACCGGCGCCGCGCTCGTCTTCGACGCCGAGGCGCACTCCGGGTCGTTCCCCCGTTTCCTGCGGATGGTCGAGCGGGAGCGGATCACCGTCCTCGACCTCCCCACCGCCTACTGGCACGAGTTGGTGCTCCACCTCGCCGAGGACGGTCGGCCGCTGCCGGACTGCGTCCGACTGCTGGTCATCGGCGGTGAGGCGGCGAACCCGGCCCGGCTGGCGGACTGGGCCGGCCTGGACACCGGGCGGATCCGCCTGCTCAACACCTACGGCTGCACCGAGACCACACTGATCACCCACGCCGTCGACCTGCACGGCCCGGCGGGGCTCTCCCCCGCCCCCGACTGGTCCGGCGGCGCGCCGGCACCGATCGGCCGCGCCCTTCCGCACGTCGACGAACGGATCGACGAGCAGGGCGAGTTGCTGATCGGCGGCCCCTCGGTGGCACTGGGCTACCACGGCCTGCCGGAGGCGACCGAGGCCCGGTTCACCGCCGTCGACGGGGAGCGCTGCTTCCGGACCGGCGACCGGGTGGGCCGCTCGCCGGACGGCCTGCTCACCCACCGCGGCCGGCTGGACCACGAACTCAAGGTCCGCGGCATCCGGGTGGACCCGGCCGAGGTCGAGGCCCATATCGCCGGCCACCCCGAGGTGAACGCGGTGGCGGTGGTCGGCGCGACGGTGGCCGGCCGCGCCGCGCTGGTCGCCTACGTGGTGGCGCGGACCGGTACGGTCCCCGGCGCACTGGACGCCGACGTCCGGTCCTACCTGCGCGAGCGGGTACCGGGCCATCTCGTCCCCAGCCGGATCACCGTCGTCCCGCAGCTCGTGCACACCGCGAGCGGAAAGGTCGACCGGGCGGGCTCGCACCGGCGGCACTCGCCCGACGACCAGGCCGACCAGGTCAAAGGAGACCTTCGATGAGCGTTGACACCACCGCCTCCGCCGCCGGCGGCCCCCTCGCCGCCGAAACCGCCACCGGCCCCGGCGCTGATACGGATACCGGCACCGTCGTCGAGGACGTGGTGGCGGTCTTCGGCCGGGTGCTGGAGTGCCAGGACGTCACGGCCGACTCGGACTTCTTCCTGCTCGGCGGCGACTCCCTGGTCGCCACCCGGGTGCTGAGCGCGGTCGCCCGGCGCCACGGGGTGGAGCTGGCCTTCGAGGACTTCCTGCTCGCGCCGACCCCCCGCGCGCTGGCCGAGCGAATCGCCGCCGCCCGATGACCGGCCGCGATGACTCCCCCGCCCGGCCACCCGTCCCCGCCCACGCGCCGGACGCACCGAAGGCACCGGCCGCACAGAAGACACCAAGCACACCGGCCGCCGTCACCACGGCCGTCGTGGTCGGCGCAGGCCTGGCCGGCCTCACCGCCGCGACCGGACTGGCGGCCCGCGGCATCGAGGTGACCGTCCTGGAGGCCCGTGACCGGGTCGGCGGCCGCACCCGCGGGATCGAGGTCGCACCCGGCCGCCTGATCGACGCGGGCGCCGCCTACCTCGGCGACCGGCACACCGAACTCCTCGCGACCATGGCGCGGTTGGACCTCAAGACCACACCGACCACGATGGCCGGCGCCAGCCGCTTCGCACTCGGCGGCGCGGACGCCACCCGCGACGGGCGCTTCCCCCCGCTCAACGCGGTCGCCCTGGGCGACCTGTTCGAGCTGCTGGACGAACTGACCGCCGCCGTCCGGCCCGAGGCGCCGTGGCTCACCCCGGACGCCGGGCGGCTGGACACCCTGACCGTCGCCGAGTGGGCCGACGAGCAGCTGACCCACCCGGACGCCCGGCTCTTCCTCCCGCTCTTCCTGGGCGAGATGATGGCCGCCGACCCGGCCGAACTGTCGGTCCTGCACATGGCGTTCTACCTCCGCTCCGGCGGCGGACTGCGCTACCTCAACGCCTTCGAGGGCGGCGCGCAGCAGGACCGGGTCGCCGGCGGCGCGCACCTGGTCTGCGAGCGGCTGGCCGAGCGACTGGGCCCGCGGGTACGGCTCGGCGAGCCGGTCGAGGCGGTCCACCAGGACGCCGACGGGGTCACCGTCCGTTCGGCGCACGGCGTGCACCGGGCGGACGTCGCGGTGGTGGCGCTGCCGCCGCTGCTGGCCGACGCCCTGGAGCACCGTCCGGCGCCGCCGGTGCGGCGGGCCGGCGGGCGGACCTCCCGCGGCTGCGCGGTGAAGGTCAACCTGGTCTACCCCGAGCCGGTCTGGCGCGGGCACGGGCTGTCGGGCTGGTCGGTGAACGCCGAGGGCCCGCTGCTGTCCACGGTGGACGACTCGCCGGCCGGGGGCGGCGTGGGCGTGCTCACGGGCTTCGTCACCGGCGCCGAGGCGCACCGGTTCGCGGCCCTCGCCCCGGACCGGCAGCGGGCGGCGGCGGTCGGGCAGGCCGCGCGGCTGTTCCCGATGCTCCCGGAGCCGATCGGCTTCCACGTCACGGACTGGGTCAACGAGCCGTACAGCCGGGGCTGTTACGCGGCGCTGTTCGGCCCCGGCGACTGGCTGCGGCTCGGTCCGGCGCTGACCGCACCGCACGGACGGGTGCACTGGGCCGGCACCGAGACCAGCACCGAGTACTTCGGGCTGATGGAGGGGGCGATCCGCTCCGGCCACCGCGTCGTCGAGGAGATCCTCGCCGGGCCGCCGAACCGCCCCGAGGCCGCCCACCCCTCGACCGCCCGGCCGTAGCGCGGACACCCCGCCCCCCAGGCGTCTCGCCCCCCGCCTATCGCATCGAAACACCAGCTCCCCCTCTCTCGCCCCTCTCACCCGCCCCCGGTTCCACAAGAACCCCGGCCGGGCCGCCTTCCCTGGGAGACCGCCATGAGCGACCAGACGTCCATCGCCCCCCTCGCCGCCAGAGAACAGCTGATGACCGATCCCACCCTCGGCGCCGGCAACTTCCTGGACCGGGCCATCGCGGTCAACCCGAACCGCGCCGTGCCCTTCGCCCACACCCACCACACGGACCACCGCGGCGCCGTCGTACTGCGCGGGCACAGCCTGCTGGACCTCGCGGCCCTGCGCGACCGCTACGCCAAGTGGTACCGGGCCAACGGCGTCCGCCCCGGCGACCCGGTCGGCGTGGTGGTCGCCGAGGGCCTGGAGCCGCTGCTGCACTTCCTCGCGCTCACCGCGCTGGGCGCCGTCCCGGCCCTGGTCAACGACGCCATGCGGCACGACGTCATGGTCCGCTACCTCAACCATGTCGGGGTGGTCGGCGTCGTCGCGGACGACCCGACCCGGCTGGCCGCCGCCTACCGGGAGGACCCGCAGCGCCGCCCCGGCTTCATCGCCCTGGCCGCCGAGGTCCAGGCCTTCGACGCCGACGCGGCCGGACTCCCGGAGGACTACCCGTACCGGCACGCCGCCGAGGACGTGGTCGCGCTGATCCACTCCTCCGGCACCACCGGCACCCCGAAGTCCACCATGCTGGCGCACCGCCAGTTCTGGGACGGCAAGCAGCCCCGGATGGTGCGCTTCCCCGCCGAGCCCTCGGACCGGCTGATGTCGCTGATGCCGCACACCCACGCCGGCGGGCTCAGCTACTTCCTCACCGCCACGCTGCTCGGTCTGCCGACCGTGGTGATGGCCGACTGGCGGCGCACGGTGGTGGAGCCGGTGATGGAGGCCTTCCAGCCGACCATGGTCGCCTCCTTCCCGCGCACCTTCGTCGAGTTGGCCACCGGGGAGCTCCCGGTCAGGGGCGCGGCCCGGGTGCACTCCTGGTTCAACACCGGGGACAGCGCCCACTACGGCCACATCCGGCGGCTGGTGCAGCTCGGCGAGCGCCCGGCCGGCCTGATCCGGCCGTGGCTGCTGCCGAGCGAGAAGGCCGGGCAACCCGCGCTCCCCGGTTCGCAGTTCATCGACGGGCTGGGCTCGTCCGAGATGGGCATGGCGCTGTTCGGCCAGGTGACCACGCCGGAGACCCCGCGCGACGACCGCTGCGTCGGCAAGCCCCTGGAGGTGGTGCTCAAGGCGGCGGTGTTGGACGAGCAGGGCGTGGAGGTGCCGGACGGCACGGTCGGGATGCTCGGCGTGGTCACCCCGTCGCGCACCCCCGGCTACTGGAACAACGCCCGGCTCACCGCGAGCTTCGAACTGGCCGGCTACTGGCTCACCGGCGACGTGGCCCGCCGCGACGCCGAGGGCCGGTTCCACCACCTCGACCGCACCGTGGACGTCATCGACACCACCGCCGGCCCGGTCTACAGCCTCCCGGTCGAGGAGGTGCTGCTGGCCGACTGCGCCGACCTGGTGCAGGACTGCTCGGTGGTCGGCGTGCCCGGCGGCCCCGGCGGGGGCCAGCGGCCGATCGCCGTGGTCCGCCTCCAGTCCGAGGCGGCGGCGAGCAGCGCCGAGGAGGTCCAGGAGGCCGCCAACAAGGCCCTGGCCCAGGCCGGCCTGGCCGCGCTCGCCGCGGTCCGCATCGCCCGGACCCCCGAGGACTTCCCGCTCGGGCCCACCGGCAAGGTCCTCAAGCGCGAGCTGCGCACCCGCTTCGCCACCCTCTTCACCGGCCAGTAGCACCCGATGGAACACCACGCGATCCGGCAGCCGTACCAGTACGTGCGCACTCCCCTCACCGAGCCGGACTGGCGCCGGCTGCCGGGCTGGCGCGATGTCACCGCGGCCGAGTGGCGGGACGCCCGGTGGCAGCGGGCGCACTGCGTCAAGGACCTCCGCCAGCTGCGCGAGGTCGTCGGCGGCCTGCTCACCGACCGGTTCTACGCGGACCTCGCCGCCGACCAGGCCGAGTTCGCCACGATGTCGATGCTGCTGCCGCCGCAGATGCTCAACACCATGGCGCCGCACGGCCCGACCGATCCGGAGGGGTTCACCGACGCGTTCCTGGCCGACCCGGTCCGGCGCTACATGCTGCCGGTCCGCTCGGAGCGGCACCCGCGGTGGCCGAGCCACCCGTACGCCGAGCGCGACTCGCTGCACGAGGCGCAGATGTGGGTGGTGGAGGGTCTGACCCACCGCTACCCCGGCAAGGTGCTGGCCGAGCTGACCTCCACCTGCCCGCAGTACTGCGGGCACTGCACCCGGATGGACCTGGTCGGCAACTCCACCCCCCAGGTGGCCAAGGCCAGGCTGACCCTGCGGCCGGCGGACCGGCAGGAGCAGATCCTCGACTACCTCAAGCGCAGCCCCGCTGTGCGCGACGTGGTGCTCTCCGGCGGCGACCTGGCCAACGTGCCATGGCCCCGGCTGGAGGCCTTCCTGCTGCGGCTGCTGGAGCTGGAGTCGGTGCGCGACATCCGCCTCGCCAGCAAGGCGGTGGTGGGCCTCCCGCAGCACTGGCTGCAACCGCGGGTGGTCGAGGGGGTGGCCAGGGTGGCCGCGGTCGCGGCCCGCCGCTCGGTCAACCTGGCCGTGCACACCCACGCCAACCACGTGCGCTCGGTGACGCCGCTGGTCGCCGAGGCGGCCCGGGCGCTGCTGGACGCGGGTGTGCGCGACGTCCGCAACCAGGGCGTGCTGATGCGCGGCGTCAACGACACCCCGGAGGACCTGCTCGACCTGTGCTTCGCGCTCCAGGGCGAGGCGAACGTCCTGCCGTACTACTTCTACCTCTGCGACATGATCCCGAACGCCGAGCACTGGCGGACCCCGGTCCACGAGGCGCAGCGGCTCCAGGAGGCGATCATGGGCTACCTGCCGGGCTACGCCACCCCGCGGATCGTCTGCGACGTCCCGGACCTCGGCAAGCGCTGGGTGCACCAGGCGGTGGCCTACGACCGCGAACTCGGCATCTCGTACTGGACGAAGAACTACCGCACCGGCCTGGAGGCGCGGGAGGCGCAGGGCGGCGACCTCGATGCCGTGCTCAACCGGCGCCACCCCTACTACGACCCGGTGGACACCCTGCCCGAGCCCGGCCGCCGGCGGTGGTCCGAGCGCTTCGCCGGGCAGTGCCCATGACCCCGCACAGGCCCACGACCTCGCACAGGCCCACGACCTCGCACAGGCCCCGGACGGACCGGGAAGGCCTCGGAAAGGAGCAGTGGTGAACCCCACCCCCGCGAACGACACCGGCCCGCTGCGCCGGATGTGCTGGATCTTCCCCGACCGGGAGTCCACCCGGATGACGGCGACGTGGCAGCACTTCTTCTGGGAGTTGTACGCGGAGGCCGCCGCCGAGCTCGGGATGAGCTGGACCAGGCACGCGCCCGAAGCGGTGACCGTGGACGCCACCGTCCGCGGCCGGCCGCGGGTCTACGTCGACGAGGAGCTCGTCACCCCGCAGGACACCCTCTTCATCACCGCGCTCTACTCGCTGCCGTACCAGTCGATGGACGTCTTCAACCAGTACGCGCTGTACGCGGTGCTGGAGCAGGCGGGCTTCTACCTGCCGTTCCCCCCGCAGGTGTCGCTGCTGGGCAACGACAAGCTGGCCACGCTGCTCTACCTGGAGGACTCCCCGGTGCGGCCGATCCCCTCGGTGCGGATCGGCACCGGACGGGACATCAGCAAGCACCAGTACGAGGTGGCCCTCGGGGGCATGACCTACCCGGCGATCGTCAAGCCCTCCGGCTGGTGCGGCGGCGGCGGGATCAACCTGGCCCGCGGCCCCGAGGACGTGCGCGGGCTGGCCAGCCTGGCCCAGGGCGGCGACACCACGCTGGTGGTCCAGCCGTACCTCGGCGACGGCACGGTGGACTACCGGGTGTACGTGGTCGACGGCGAGCCCTACGCGGTGATGAAGCGGACCCCGGAGCCGGGCTCCCCGGTGGCCAACGCCAGCCGCGGCGGCAGCATGGAGTTCCCCCCGGTGCCGCCCGAACTCGCCGCCGCGACGGCCTACTTCGCCGAACGGCTACCGATCCCGTTCTTCTGCGTCGACTTCCTCTTCGACGGGGAGCGGTACTGGTTCTCCGAACTCGAACCGGACGGGGTGATCGCCCCGGACTTCGACGACCCGCACCGCACCCTCCAGCGGGACGTCACCCGCGCCCGCTTCACCGCCTACCGCGACGGCCACGCCAAGTGGCTCGCCGACGGGGCCCGACCGGCCGACCCGTTCGCCGCCGCGGGCCGCCCCTACACCTCCGCGCTCGCCACCACCCCAGGAACGGACCCCCGATGACGGACGTGTTCTCGCTGCCCCCGGACGCGGCCGAGCCGCACCTGCACGTCGCCCGGCGCTCGCTGGAACGGCTGCGGACCGTCCCCGGGCTGGCACCGCGCTACGCCGGGCACGACGGACCGGCCACCCTGGAGGGCCTGGCCGCGCTGCCTCCGCTGGTGAAGGACGACCTCAACGTGGCGCTGGCCCACCTGGAACCGCAGGCCGGACAGGCCGCCACCTGGCTGTTCCAGAGCGGCGGCAGCACCGGCGCGCCGAAGGTCGGCTACGCGCCGACCGGCTTCTACATGGCGGGCGTGTACGCGCACTGGCGGCCGCTGGACCGCGACGACGTCTTCGTCAACGCCTGGGGCGCCGGCCGGATGTGGGGCGCGCACTTCCTCGCCGCGGCCCTGGCCGACCTGTGCGGCTGCCGGATCATCGCGCTGGGCTCGGTCACCCGGGACGAGTACGCCGACTGGCTGGCGTTCTTCGCCGCCCGCGGGGTCACCGCGATCGGCGGGACGCCCAGCGTGCTGCGGCTCTGGTTCGCGAACGCCAGGGCCGCCGGGGTACGGCTGCCGGCGCTGCGCAAGGTGCTCTGGCTCGGCGAGGCCTGGCAGCCCCAGCTGGAGGAGGACATGGCCGCGGTCGCACCGGACGCGCGGCGCTGGGGCATGTTCGGCAGCACCGAGACGTGGGTGGTCGGCACCAACACCCCGGACTGCCCGGCGGACACCTTCCACACCCTCCCCGAACAGCTGGTGCACGTCGGCCCGGACGGCCTGCTGGACTTCACCACGCTCGACCCGGAGATGCTCAACCCGGTGCTGCGCTACCGCACCGGCGACGCCGGGGAGCTCACCGCCTGCCCGTGCGGCCGGCCGGGCCGGGCCATGCGGGTGCTGGGCCGCCGCGACGCCGTGGTGCAGCTGCGCGGTCTGGGGCTGCACGTGGACGAGGTCGTCGTACGGGTGGAACAGGAGCCCGGGGTGGCCAGGGCCCAGGTCCTGATCACCGAGCGGGGCGGCCGGGCCACCGGCGTGGACGTGCTGCTGCTGACCGATCCGGGCGCGCGACCGGACACCGGGCGGCTGCGCAAGGAGCTGCTCTCCGCGACCTTCACGCTGAGCACCGCCTTCCAGCACGACCCGGAGTCCTTCCGGGTCCGCACGGTGGACGAGCTGGTCAGCAACGACCGCACCGGCAAGACCGCCGCCTTCGTGGTCCGGGAGGAGGCGTGAAGCCGCGCCGGCCGGCCCCGCTCGGGCGCGGCTTCGACCTGTTCTGGGCCGGACAGACCGTCAGCACGGTGGGCGACCGGGTCACCCTGTTCGTCGTACCGACCCTGATGATCTTCGCCCTGCACGCCTCGGCGCTCCAGGTCGGCGTGGTCGCCATGGCCCAGTACCTGGGCATCCCGCTGCTCGGGCCGGTCGCCGGGGTGCTGGTGGACCGCTGGGACAAGCGGTGGACGATGCTGGTTTGCGACCTGGTCCGGCTGGCGGCGGTGGCGGTCATCCCGCTCGCCTACTGGCAGGACTTCCTCTCCACCCCGCTGCTGTTCGCCTGTGTCGCGGTGATCAGCGGCGCGACGATCTTCTTCAACGTCGGGTACCTGGTCGCCGTCCCCGCCGTCGTCCCGGAGAAGGACCTGGTCCGCGCCTACTCCCGGCTGGAGGGCAGCGGCTCGGTCGCCGAGGTGGCCGGGCCGTCCATCGCGGCCGGCCTCTACAGCGCGCTCGGCGTGGCCGCCCTGCTGGTGGACGCGGCCAGCTACCTGGTCTCGGCGGTCTGCTTCCGCTTCATGCCACCCTGGGGCGAGCGGACGGTGGTCCCCGGCTCGGTCGGGGAGCGGCTGACCGCCGGGTTCCGGCTGAACTGGGCCGACCCGGTGCTCCGGCGGGTGGTCGTCGCGGCGGTGACGCTCAACTGCGGCGGCCCGGTCTTCGTCACCGTGCTGCCGGTGCTCGCCTACCGCGGGCTCGGCGTCTCGGTCGGCGTGTTCGGCGCGGCGATGTCGGTCGCGGCGGTGGGCGCGCTGATCGGCGCCGTGGTCGCGCCGCGGATCAGCGAACGGCTCGGACTGGGACGGACGCTGGCCTGGGCGCTGCTGCTGCACTGCCTGGTCGGGCTCGGCGTGCTCGCCGCACCCGCGCTGCCGGCCGGGCCGGTGATCGCGGTGACCATGGGCTGCTACGGCTTCTTCATGTCGTGCATCAACGTGTGCAGCGCGCCCACCCGGCAGTCCCGGATGTCGGCGCAGCACCAGGGTGTGATGCACGCGGCCTTCCGCACCGTCACCTGGGGGGTGATCCCGCTCGCCGCGCTGGTCGGCGGCGTGGCCGTCTCGCTGCTCACCGGGCCGCTGGGCATCCTCGACGCCGCCCGGGCGGTGATGGCCGGCGGGACGCTGCTGGCGGCGCTCTCCTTCGTCCCGGCCCTGGGGATCCAGCCGCTGCTGGACGCCGCCGCCCGCGCGGCAGGGTCGCGGGCGGCGGACGCTCCGGCGACCGAGGGTGCCGGTACCGCCGGCTCCGCGACCGACGGCTCCGCGACCGACGGCTCCGCGCTCGCGGAGAGCGCGCCGTGACCGCGGCGGAGCGCCCGGTGCTCCTGATCACCGGGACGTCCTCGGGCATCGGCCTGGCCACCGCGGTCGAGGCCGCCCGGGCCGGGTTCACCGTGGTGGCGACGATGCGCGAGCCCGGCCGGGCCGGACCGCTCCTCGACGCGGCCCACCGGGCGGGCACCACCGTGGACGTCCACCGCCTCGACGTCACCGACGAATCCTCCGTCACGGCCTGCCTGGACGGCGTGCAGCAGGCGTACGGGCGGCTGGACGCGGTGGTCAACAACGCCGGCGTCTCCAACTTCGACCCCACGCTGGAGATGTCGACGACGCAGGCGCTGCGGGCCAACCTGGAGGTGAACTTCTTCGGCGTGATCGCGGTCAGCCGGGCCGCCATGCCGCTGCTGCGCGCCGCCCGCGGCCGGCTGGTCACCATCGGCAGCGTGCACGGCCTCGTCGGCCAGCCCTTCAACGAGGCCTACTGCGCGGCCAAGTTCGCCGTCGAGGGATTCATGGAGAGCCTCGCCCCGGTCGCCGGCGCGCACGGTGTCCGGGTGTCGGTCGTGGTGCCCGGCTTCGTGCCGGACACCGACTTCGGGGTCTTCCCCGACATCGACCGCACCACCATCCGGGCCGCCTCCGGCCCCTACGCGCAGACCTTCGGCGACTACCTCGACTGGGTCGGCGGCCAGGGCTGGGAGGCCGCGGGCCAGTCGGCCCGGGAGGTCGCCGCGGTGGTGGTGGACACCCTGCGCGCCGACCGGCCGCCCTTCCGCGTCCCCACCGGCGCCTGGGCCGCCGCGTACCTGGACCAGAAACTGACCGACCGGGACGGCGCGAGCGTGCAACGGCTCGCCCGCACCTGGATCGGACGACCGGACCCCCGATAGAGGCAGGAGAAGCAGTGCCCGCGAAACCGCTACAGGACCTGGTCGACTTCGCCCGGACCAACTCCCCCTTCTACGCGGAGGCGTACCGCGACGTGCCGCGGACGATCTCGCACCTCACCGAACTGCCCCTGATCGACCAGAACGCCTTCTGGGCCGCCAACACCTGGCCGGACAACCGCCTGCTCACCGGACCGCTGAGCGACGCGGGCGTCTACAAGACCGGCGGCACCACCGGCGTCCCCAAGTTCTCCCCCTGGACGCGCACCGAGCACGCCGACTCGGTGAGCGCCTTCGGTGCGGGCATGGTGCAGGCCGGACTCCGGCCGGGCCACCGGGTGGCCAACCTGTTCTGCGCCGGCGAGCTCTACGGCGGCTTCCTCTACATCGAGAACGCCCTGCACCACGCGCCGGTGGAGAACGTCCGGCTGCCGGTCGGCGGCACCGCGCCCGACGACTACGTGGCCGACCTGATCGCCGGGTTCGGGGTGCACGTCCTGGCCGGCGAGCCGATGAAGCTCAGCTCGGTCGCCGAGTGCCTGGTCAAGCGCGGCGAGAGCGCCGACTCGGTCGAGCTGCTGCTCTTCGGCGGCGACCTGCTCTTCGCCGACCTGCGGCCGATCCTCACCCGGGCCTTCCCCAAGGCGGCCGTGTCCTCGCTCGGCTACGCCTCGGTCGACGCCGGGCTGGTCGGCGCCCCCGTCCCGGGCGACGACGTCCGCGTCCACGAGGCCTTCCCCCACCGCACGGTGGTGGAGCTCGTCGACGACGTGACCGGCGAGCCGATCACCGCCGTCGGCGTGCCCGGCCGGGTCGTGGTCACCAACCTCTTCCGCACCCTGATGCCGATCCTGCGGTACCCGACCGGCGACCGCGCCGAGTGGGTCGACCCCGCGCGCGGCCGGTTCCGCCTGGTCGGCCGGTCCGTCGAGGGCGCCCGGGTGGGGACGGTCGCGATGCCGACCGAGGAGATCCGGGCCGTGCTGATCGCCGCCGACCCCGACCGGTACATCTCCGGGATGCAGCTGGTGCAGCGGCGTTGGGACGGACGGGACGGCCTCATCCTGCGCCTGGGCTGCACCGAGCAGCCTCCCGAGGAGCTGAGCGGGCGCCTCGTCGAGGCGGTCTACGCGGCGCGCCCGCTCTACCCGGCCGAGGTGGCGGCCGGCGCCGTCCACCACCTCGCCGTCGAGTGGGTGCCGCGCTCCGAGCTGGTCACCAACCCCCGGACCGGCAAGCTCCAGCAGGTCTTGGACGAGCGCCCGCCGGCCTGACCGCCGCGCCGGGGCCGCGGGGCTGAGGCGCCGCGGCCCCGCGCGGCGGCCCTGCGCCGCGGTCAGTCGCCGAACGGCCGGCCCGGCAGCATCACGCTCTGCCCGCGGAACTCCGCCACGACCTTTCCGCCCGCCTGGCGGACCGTCACGTCGTAGATCCCGGTACGGCCGGAGCGCGACCGCTCCTGCGCCTCGGCCACCAGTTCGTCGCCGACCGCCGCCGGCGACAGGAAGGTGACCTGGGCGGCCTGCGCGACGGTCACCGGGCCGTGGCTGTTGCAGGCGTACGAGAAGGCCGCGTCGGCCAGCAGGAACAGGTAGCCGCCGTGGGCGATCCCGAAGCCGTTCACCATCGTCCCGGCGACCCGCATCCGCATCCGCGCCCGCCCGGGGGCCACCTCCTCCAGGGCGATCCCCAGCGTGCGGCAGGTGTGGTCGCGCTCGTAGAGCTCGGCGATCGCGCCGCTCCCCTCGCCGCTCCCCTCTCCGGTCGACCCGACATCGGAACCCATGCCGCCCTGCCTTCCCTCGGGGCTCGGCCCCCGTGGCCGGCCGGAATCGCCCCCGGATTACACCGACCCGCCCCGCCGCCTGTCAACGGCCGCCCGGGCGCCCTGTCCCGGCACGGCGCGGGGCGCGCGGCCGGCCTGCCGGGGCCCGCGGCCTCCGGTGGGAGTGTTCACCCGGATGATTCGCCGGTGGAACACCGGATGCGGCACAGTGGCCCCATGAGCGCGGACACGAGGAGTCACCAGGCGGTCGGGCGGCCGGGCGCGGCCCGGCGGCGGCCGGTCCAGCAGCGCAGCCAGGAACGCTGCGAGCGGATCCTGGACGCCTGCGCGGGGCTCCTCGACGCGGTCGGGGCCGGTGCGCTCACCACCAAGGAGGTCGCGCACCGCGCCCAGGTGCCGATCGGCACGCTCTACCAGTTCTTCTCCGGCAAGGAGGACCTGCTGGCCGCGCTGGCCGTCCGCAACCTGGAGCACTACCTCCAGCGGCTGGACCGCCGGCTGTTCGCCGAGGCGCCGGTCGGGCCGGCCGGGTTCACCGACCTCGCGGTGGACGAGTTCGTCGCGATGAAGCGGGCCGTCCCCGGGTTCGGCCAGGTGGACTTCGGTCTGTCGGGTGCGCTCGTGCCCGCCGGGGTCCGGGACGACCGGCACCTGCTGGACACCGACCTGGACAACAACACCGCCGTCGCCCTGCGCCTGCAGGCCCTCGGCGGCGAGGCCTTCGCGGGGGCCGACCCGGCGGCGCTCACGCTGCGGCTGCGGGTCGCCCTGGAGGCGGCGGACGCCGTCCTCAAGCTCGCCTTCCGCAGCGACCCGGACGGCGACCCGGCGCTGATCGCCGAGTGCAAGCGCCTCGTCCGCTGCTACCTCGCCGACCAGCTCACCGGACCGGCCGGAGGACCGCTCGCGCCGCGCTGACGGGGACGGGAACAGACGGGAACGGGACGGGAACGGGGTGCGGACGGCGACGTCGGCGCGGCGGGGACGGCGGTGAGCCGTTGCGAGCCCGCCCCGGCCGCAGCACAGTGGAAGCAGCACAGTGCACGTTTCACCGTGCACGCAGCACAGCGCACGCAGCACAGAGTGCGCGCAGCACAGCAGCCACCGAAGCCGCCACTACCGGAGGAGCAGCCCATGCACGCAGCGGTAGGTGACCAGCTCCACATCCACAGCAGGTCGGTGGGCATGGTCGACCAGAAGGGCGAGATCATCGAGGTCCGCGGCGCCGCCGGCGAGCCGCCGTACATGGTCCGCTTCGAGGACGGCCACGAGGGCCTGATCTACCCGGGCCCCGACTGCGTCGTCGAACCCGTCGAGAAGACCCACTGACCCGCGTACCCGCCGCCCCGCGCCCGACCCGCGCGCGGCGGTGAGTCGCGTTGTCCGCGCCCTTCGCCCCCTCCGTTCCCGCCGCTTCCGCCGTCTCCGCCGTTTCTCCCGTTTCCGCCGCCGCCTCCTCCCCCGGCACTCCGCTCCCCGGCGCGCTCGCCGCGCTCGCGCCACTGCTGGACCACTACGGCTACCCGGCCCTGGCGCTGTTCGTACTGCTCGACAACTGCGGGATCCCCGCGCCCGGCCAGACCATGCTGGTGCTCGCCGCCGTCTACGCCGGCACCGGGCACCTGAGCCTCGCCGCCGTGGTGGCGATCGCCTTCGGCGCGGCCGTCGTCGGCAACAGCCTCGGCTACCTGATCGGCAGTACCGGCGGCCGTGCCTTCGTGCACCGCTGGGGCCGCTACGTGCTGCTCACCCCGGCCCGGATGGAGCGCGCGGACGGCTTCTTCGCCCGGCACGGGGGCAAGGTCGTCACCGTCGCCCGCTTCGTGGACGGCCTGCGCCAGACCAACGGCATCATCGCCGGCACCACCGAGATGCCCTGGCGCCGCTTCCAGCCGTTCAACCTGCTCGGCGCCGCCCTGTGGGTCGGTGTCTGGTCGACCTTCGGCTACCTGGCCGGCGCCAACATCGGCACGGTGTACCGGACCGCGATCCGCTACCAGCTGTGGCTGCTGATCGGGCTCGGTGCGCTCTGTGCGGCGCTGGCCGGACGCCAGCTGCTGCGCCACCGGCGCCGCCGCGACGGCGCCGGGCGCGGCTAGGGATCAGTGCAGGGGGAACACCTCGAACGGCACGGCGAAACGCACCCCGAGCCGGCTGCCGGCGCCCCGGCCGAAGCCCTCCAGGAACTCCCGGGCGTCGGCCATCGCCCCGCCGAGCCCGGCCAGGTAGGCCCGGTGCTCCTCCAGCGAGGCGACGCCCTTGTCGAAGTGCTCGGTGGTGTCCACCGCGTGCCGGGACTCCGGCGAGGCGACCGCCCAGACCTCCTGTACGCCGTTCCACGGCTCGTGGCCCTCGGCCGTCAGCTCGCGGAACACCCAGCGGTTGCCCGCGTCCCGGACGGCGTCCAGGGTGGCGCGGCCGACCGCGATGTGGTCCGCCTGGTTGAGGAACGTCCCGCCGTACGTCTCGCGGAAGTTGCTGGTGATGACGATGTCCGGGCGGTGTCGGCGGACCGCCCGGGCGATGTCCCGGCGCAGCGGCAGGCCGTACTCCAGCACGCCGTCCGGGTGGCCGAGGAACTCGACGGTGTCCACGCCGACCACGGCGGCGGAGGCGATCTGCTCGGCCTCGCGCAGCGGACCGCACTCCTCGGGGCTCATCGAGTCGATCCCGGCCTCGCCGCTGGTGACCATCAGATAGACGACCTTCTTGCCCTGGGCCGTCCAGCGGGCCACCGCGGCGGCCCCGCCGTACTCCATGTCGTCGGGGTGGGCGACGACCGCCAGTGCGGTCTGCCAGTCCTCGTTGACCGGCTCGAACGGCTCGGGTGCCTGCTCGCTCATGGTTCTGCTGCCTCTCGTGCTGTGCCTACGTGCTGTGCCCGTGTGCGGTGCTTGTGTGGTGAGTCCGTGTTGTCCGTGCTGTCCGTGCTGTGCGGTGGTTCGGTCGTACGTTCCTGTCGTCGCACCGCAGGCGACTCTAGGAGATCACCGCGCCGACCGGCCGTCAGACACCGCTCCGGACCGCCGCCTTGACCCTGACGCGCGGGTCAGGGGTTAGCGTCCCGGCACCCGCAGCGGGACCGCCGCTGCCCGGTCCGCCCAGGAGCGCTGCCATGCCCCGCACCCGTCCGTCCGCCCTGCACCCCACCGTCCTGCCCGAGACCGCCCGGGAGGTACGGCTGACCGCCGTCCCCGACGGGCTGCCCGCCCCCGCGCACTTCGCGCTGGTCGAGACCCCGCTCCCGGCGCCCGGCCCGGGCCAGGTGCTGGTGCGCAACCGGTACTTCCTGGTCTTCCCCGGCCTGCGCACCCTGATCGGCGGCGAGCTGGGCGACCTCCCGCTGCCGCTGATC
Organism: Kitasatospora sp. NPDC058170; assembly: GCF_042883905.1. Classification (NCBI taxonomy): domain Bacteria; kingdom Bacillati; phylum Actinomycetota; class Actinomycetes; order Kitasatosporales; family Streptomycetaceae; genus Kitasatospora; species Kitasatospora sp. NPDC058170. The sequence goes on along the minus strand of NZ_JBHVUV010000007.1, from coordinate 101,161 downwards.
GGCCGGGGCCAGGCGCTGTTCGGCCCCGCGCTCGGCGAGGTGGTGGCCGCACCGGCGGGCGGCCCGCTGCGCCCGGGCGACCTGGTCACCCACCTGCACGGCTGGCGGGACTACGCGCTGGCCGACGCCGACCACTTCACCGCGGTCGACGACACGCTGCCCGACCCGGTGGCCTACCTCTCCCCCGCCTCCGCCGGGTACGGCGGGCTGACCCGCACCGCCGAGGTCCGCGCGGGGGACGTCGTGCTGGTCACCGGCGCGGCGGGCGCGGTCGGCACGGTGGCCGGGCAGGTCGCCCGGCTGCTGGGGGCGTCGAAGGTGATCGGCACCACCGGCTCGCCCGCGAAGGCGGAGCGGCTGGTGAAGGAGCTCGGGTACGACGCCGTGCTGGTGCGCGGGGCCGGACCGATCGCCGAGCAGCTGGCCGGGGCGGCGCCCGACGGCATCGACGTCCTGCTGGACACCGTCGGCGGGGAGCAGCTGACCGCCGCCGTCGACGCGGCCCGGCCCGGCGCGCGGTTCTCGCTGGTCGGGGCGCTCTCCGGGCAGCTGGCACCGGACCGGCTCGGCGGCAGCTCCCCGGCCGTGGTCGACACCTTCCGGCTGCTCAACCAGGGCGTCACAGTGCGCGGCTTCCGCGGCGCGGACCACCCCGGTCTGGAGGCCGAGTGGCGGCCGCGGTTCGGCGCCTGGCTGCGGTCCGGCGAGCTGACGTTCCCCTGGACGGCCGTGTCGGGCATCGATCGCGCCCCGCAGGCGTTGCCCCGGTTGATCGGCGGCCACACCTTCGGGGCCACCATCGTCGAGGTGTAGGTCCTGTCCGGCCGATCCTGCCGGACAGGACCTGGTCGGCAACGGGAGGACGGATGCGGATCGGCGACGCGGCGGCAGCGGCGGGCACCACGCCCCGGGCGCTGCGCTTCTACGAGCAGCGCGGCCTGCTGCCGCCGCCGGTCCGCACGGCCTCGGGCCAGCGTGAGTACGGTCCGGCCGAGGTGGCGCGGGTCCGCACGATCCGGCAGCTGCTGGCGCTCGGCCTGACCGTCGAGGACCTGCGCAGCCGGGCCCACCGGCTCGACCTGCTCGCCGAGGACCCGCCGCGCAGCTGCGCCTCCACCGGTGAGGCGGGGCCGGAGACCTTCGCCCCGGTGGTCGAGCACCGGCTGGCCGAGCTGGACGCCGAGATCGCCCGGCTGACCGGTCTGCGCGACCGCCTCGCCCGCCACGCGTCGTCCGGCGGCGCCGGCCCGGGCCCCGGCGTGGGCGGGGGCCCGGGCGTCGGCGAGCAGGCGGGAGCGTGAAGACGGACCCCGGGGCCGCGGACCGCCCGGCCGGGGTTTTCAGCCGACCACCGGGAGGTCGACGTAGGAGGGGCGTACGGCGCCGCGGCCGATGGTGTACTCGGCCCTGCCGTCGGCGGGCAGGAGCTGGAAGGAGTCGGGGTTGGCGGCCGCGACGGTGAGCCGGATCCGGTCGCCCGCCCTGAAGAGGACCGAGGTCGGCTGGAGGTCCAGCGTCACCTGCTGGGGCGTGCCCTGGGGGAACGGTGCGGCGTCGGCGGCCGCGTAGGTGCGCGGGGTGCGCAGCCGGCGCCAGTCGGGGTTGGTCCACCGGGAGGCCACCGCCCGGTCGGCGAGGGCGAGTTGGCCCTCGGTGATGTAGGTGACGCGGCCGTCCGGGGCGACGTCCTCCAGGTAGACGTGCAGCGCGCCGTCGGCGGCGCCGCTGACGCCCGTCACGTCGAGGCTCACCCGGCCGAGGCCGGTCACCCTGGTGTCCTGGTGGACGGGCGGGCTGGTGTAGCTGAGCAGCCCGCGGTCGACGGCGGCCCGGTCGGGGTAACTGACCGGGTCGCCGCTGAGGTTGGTGTTCCAGCGGTCCAGCGGGCCGGTGCCGGCGGTGGGGTCGAGGGTCAGCGGGTCGGTGGCGGGACGGCCGGGCGCCGGGGTCGGCCGCTGCCGGCTGAGGGTGTTCCCGTCGGCGAGGTAGAGCCGCTGGTTCCTCGTCCCGGGGACCGGCCAGCGGTCGGTGGTGCGCCAGGTGCCCTCGTTGAGGGTGTAGTAGTGCACGAGGCGGCTGCCGTCGGGGAGTTCGCCGTCCCTGACGTAGCGGTCGAAGAACGCGAACGTGCGGTCGCCGATCTGCCGGCGCTCGTCGCCGGTGAGCGGCCGGCTGGGCTGGAACGGGTCGGCGAGGTATCCCTGGCCGTGGTTCCAGGGGCCGATCCAGCTCTCCTGGGTGTTCGACAGGCCGGTGAACTGGGACAGCACGCCGTTCGGGGTGCCGGCGTCCAGCCAGCCGGCGTCGGTGAGGATCGGAATGCCGCCCGCCCTGATGGCGCGGCTGCGCTCCGCCACGCTGGTGACCGCCCAGCCCTCCGGGCCGTCGGTGTAGTCGCGGTGCGCGCCGTTGCGGGCGAGGTCGACCAGGTTGGCGTTCCCGTTGTGCTCGGCGCGCGCGGCCGCGCGCAGCGCGGGCCCGTCCGGACCGTCGACGGGCTTCGGCGCGGCACCGGTCAGCCCGTACTCGCCGCAGAGCCGCCGGGTCTCGTCGCTGGTCTCGCAGGTGGTGCCGCCGGCCTGGTCGAGGATCCGCAGCAGCGCGCCGTAGACGGCGACCCGCGGTTCGATCAGCAGCCCACCGGGGCGGATCAGGTCCTCGTAGGGGTCGAAGTCGTAGGAGTTCGGCGCGGCGGCGGTGATGTGGTGGTTGCGCAGGCCGAGGGCGAGCAGCGCGGTGTCGCCTCCGTAGGAGACGCCGGTCGTCCCGACCCGGCCGTTGGACCAGGGCCGGGCGGCGATCCAGTCGGCGAGCGAGCCGCTGTCGGCGATCAGGGTGCTGCCGAGTTCGGCGTCGAGCGTGCCGAACGAGGCGCCGGTGCCGCGCAGATCGGCCAGGACGTAGGCGTAGCCGCGGGCGTTCCAGCGGCCCGCGGCCCCGGCCCTCGGGTCGTTCTCGGGCCCGCCGGCGTGCTCCCTGGAGCGCCAGTACCGTTCGGTCTCCAGGATGGTCGGCAGCCGTTGTCCGGCGGTGGCACCGGGCGGCAGCCAGACGTCGACGGCGAGCCGGACGCCGTCGGGCATCGCCACGTACAGCGACTGGAGGCGCGGCAGTTCACGGGCCGCGGCGCCTGCGGGGTCGGCGGCGGCGGCCGGCGTGAGTGAGAACGCGAGTGCGGCGAGCACGGCCAGCAGCGCGGTCAGCGGCCGGCGGAGGGAGCGGGGTGGTGGCACGGGTGTCCCCTTCGGTCGTGGCGACCGTGCCGCGAGCCCGTTCCGCCCGCGGACGGCGCACCGGCGCGCTTAGGACGGTGACCCGTCAACGCGCCTTTTTCACACTGGGATTGACGTTCGGTCAGGACAACGACCGACACCCCTCACGCGCTCCCGGCCCCGGCCCCTCGCTTCACGCCCCCGCCGGGCCCGGCGCGGTCGGCGCCACCCTGGGCCCGGTCGTCACCGGCGCGCGGTGCCCTCGGACCGGACGGCCGCCACGGCCGCCTCGCCCGCCTCGTCTGCGGGCACTGGCAGTTCGGCGACCACGGCGAACCCCCCGTCGGGCTGCGGGCCGACGGTGAGGGTGCCGCCGTGCAGGGCGACGCGCTCGCGCATGCCGATGAGGCCGTAGCCGCCCGGTCCCGCCTTCGGCGCCCCCTCCTGCGGCGGCGCTCCCCCGCCGTCGTCCCGGACCTCGATGGCGACCAGCTCCTGATGGTACGTCAGTCGGACCGAGACGCGGGCGGGTCCCGCGTACTTGCGGGCGTTGGTGAGGGCCTCCTGGGCGATCCTGAACACCGTGAGGCCGACGGTCGGCGGCAGCGGACGCGGCAGCCCGTGGACGGCGAACTCGGTCGGCAGTCCGGCGAGGCGGGACTCGGCCACCAGGCGGTCGAGCTCGTCGGCGCCGGGCTGGGGCAGCGACGGCTCGGCCTCCGGTTCGTCGCCGGCCCGCAGCACGTCGAGGAGTTGGCGCATCTCGCGCAGCGCGAGCCGCCCGGAGGACTCCAGGGCGACCAGGGCGTCCCGGACCACCTCCGGTTCGCCGAGGTTGGCCCGGGCCCCGCCGGCCATCAGCTGCATGGCGGTGATGTGGTGGGCCACGATGTCGTGCAACTCCCTTGCGATGCGGCGGCGTTCGTCGGCCACCGCACGGTCGGCAAGGAGTCTGCGGTTGGCCGCGACCTCGCGCTGCCAGCGGTTGAGCGCCACCGCGGCGCCGACGACGATCAGGGCGCTGAGGGGTGCGGCGACGGCGTCCTGCCAGGTCGGAATCCGGCCGTCGCCCTGGCTCAGCAGCGTCAGCGACACCGTCGCGGCGGCCGCGGCCGCCGTCACCCGACCGGAGCACTCCCTGGCGACCGAGTACAGGGCGACCACCAGGACGGCTCCGAAGTGGCGGGGCAGCGGCACCATCAGAGCGGCCGTCACATCGAGTGCCAGGACAGCGGTGAGCGCCGCCACCGGGTGGCTCCGCCGGGCGAGCAGCGGCACGGCCGCCAGCGCGACGAGGAGGAACCCGGCGACGCTCACCCGGTGCTGGGCGCCGGGTGCGTCGAAGAACACGTAGCTGAGCAGGTTCATCGCGCAGGCCCCGACGGTCACGAGTGCGTCGCCGAGGCCCCACGGCGGCTCGGCGCCGTCGGTGCGCAGCGGCTCCCGGGCATCGTCCGGCCCGTCGTGTCGGCTCCTGAGCATGTCTGTTTCCCCTTGCGTCCGACCTCCCGGCCCCCGGGACAGGGTTGCACAGCGGCCGCGGCGGCGGTTCGCACCCCCCGGCCCGGCACCAGGACCAGGGTCCTGGTCGCGGGCCGGGGAGGGCCTCAGGACCCCGGTCCGGATCACCCGCTGCCACGACGCCCGAAGGCCCCTCGCAGTGATGGTCTGGAGACCGGCCGGGAGCCCCCGGCAGACGTCCGTTTCCAAGTCCGTCCGTCGGAGGACATCGTGATCCGCGCCCTGACCGGCTACTCCACCAGACACCCGTGGAAGGTCATCGTCCTCTGGGTGGTGCTGGGTGTCGCACTGAGCGCCCTGACCCCGAGCCTGATCTCCCGCGTCACCCAGAACCAGACCGGGGAGTTCCTGCCCCGGAGCTACGACTCGGCCGCCGCGCTGCAGATCGCCCAGGAGCGGTTCGGGGTGGACCCCGACGCCACCACGGTGACGGTCCTGGTCGCCCGGTCGGACGGCAGGGCCCTCGGCGCCGACGACCAGAAGCGGATCGAGGCCGAGGCCGCGAAGCTCGCCCAGCGCCGCGTGGTCATGCCCAGGGAGGACGACCTCCCGGAGTTCCTGGTCCAGGACCGCTCCCAGACTCCCCTGGTCGCCCCGGCGATGACGGCGCCCGACCGGAGCTTCGCGCTGCTCTCCGTCCAACTGCTCGGGAACCCCGTGGACCCGGGGGTCCAGGGCGTCTACCGAGCCTTCCGGGACGCCGCCCGGACCCAGTTCACCGAGGCGGGGATGCGCACCGGGTTCACCGGGAGCCTCGCCGACACCGTCGACACCACGGATGCCCACAAGACCGCCGCGACGGTCGGGAGCGCCCTCGTCATGGGGTTCATCGTCCTGCTCAACGTGCTGGTGTTCCGCAGTGTCCTGGCGGCCGTGCTGCCGCTGATCGCGGTCGCCATGATCGGCGGCGTGGCGGGGGGAGCCGTCGCGGGTGCCGCGATGCTCACCGGGCGCAAGCTCGACGCGGGCACGCCGGGGTTGATCAACGTGGTCCTGCTCGGCATCGGCATCGACTACCTGCTGTTCCTGCTGTTCCGCTTCCGCGAGCACCTGCGCGCCCGGCCGGAGCAGAACGCCCGCGAGGCGGCCGCGCAGGTCTCCGGCCGGGTCGGCACCGCGATCACCTCGGCGGCGCTGACCATCGTGGCGGCGTTCGCCACCCTGGGGCTGGCGACCTTCGGGCAGTTCCGCTCGCTGGGCCCCGCGATCGCCGTCGCGGTCCTGGTGATGCTGCTCGGCAGCCTCACCCTGCTGCCGGCGCTGCTCGCGGCCGCCGGGCGCAAGATGTTCTGGCCCTCCAAGTCCCTGCGCCACGAGCCGCCCGCAGGCCGCGCCGCCCGCTTCGGCGCGCTGGTCGCACGACGGCCGCTGGCGATGCTGACCGCCTCCGTCGCCCTGCTCGCCGCGCTGGCCGCCGGGTTGGTCGGCATCCGGATGGACTACGGCCGGGCCGACACCGGCGACCGGACCCCGGCCGCGGCCACCGCGGCCGAGATCTCCCGTGCGCTGCCGGCCGGGGTGTCGGACCCGACGAGCGTCCTGGTCGCCGCCACGGACGGCCGCGCCCTCGCCGCCGACCGGCTGGACGACCTCGCCAAGGCGCTCTCCCGGGTCGACGGCGTGGGCCAGGTAGCCCCGATCGTGCTGAACGCCGACCACCGTGCCGCCCGGATCGACCTCTACACGACCGCCGACCCGCAGAGCCGGCAGGCCCGCGACCTGGCCTCCGGGCCGATCCGGGCCGCGGTCGCCGGGCACACGCCCGCCGGGACGACGGCCCACGTGGGCGGGACGGCGGCGATCTTCGCGGACATCTCCACCGCCGTCGACCACGACCTGCGGATCGTGTTCCCGGTCGCGGCCGCGCTGATCGCGCTGATCCTGCTGCTGCTGCTGCGCAGCCTGCTCGCGCCGGTGGTCCTGATGCTCGCCGTCGGGCTCGGCTTCGCCGCCACCCTCGGCGCCGCCACGCTGCTGTTCCAGCACGCCCTGGGCAAGCCGGGTGTCGCCTTCACCCTCCCCCTGGTGCTGTTCCTGTTCGTCGTGGCGCTGGGCACCGACTACAACATCCTGATCACCGACCGGATCCGGGAGGAGATGCAGCGCCCGGGCCCGGCCCGCGCCGCCGTGGCCCGCGCGGTACAGCACACGACACCGGCCATCGCGACGGCCGGGCTGGTGCTGGCCGGCTCCTTCGCGACGCTCGCCACGACCCCGGGCAGCGAACAGGTCGCCTTCGCGATGGCGCTCGGCATCATGCTCTCCGCGCTCGTCCTCTCGCTGGTGCTGGTCCCCGCGCTCGCCGCACTGCTCGGCCGGGCCATCTGGTGGCCGGTCCGCCCGCGGCCCGCCACGGCCGGCCACCCGCAGCACCGTGCCACCGAACCCGCCCCGCAGCCCGACCGGGTCACGACGTACTGACCCCCGGGGTCCGCGAACGGCGACGGGCCGTGCACCCCGCGGGGTGCACGGCCCGTCGCCGTTGCCGTGGCCGGGTGCGCGGCCCGTCGCCGTGGCCGGGTGCGCGACCGCCGCCGACCCGGGGCCCGGACGGGGATCAGCAGGCGACGGGCACCGCGATGGTGGCGGTGGACGGCGGCCAGCCCCACTGCGTCACCAGGAAGGTGCCCTCGACGGTCGAGCCGCAGGGGACGGCGCCGGAGACCTGGCCCACCCAGCGGCCGCCCTTGGGGATGACGGCGCTCGGCGTGTCGGTGCCGAGTTCGGCGCCGCCGACCACGGAGGCGGAGAGGCGGAAGGGGACGGCCCGCTCCTTCCAGGTGATGCTGGCGGGGACGGCGTGACCGGTCAGCGTGAGCCGGTCGCCGTCGACCTCGGCGCAGAGCTCGGTGAGCAGGATGCCCTCGTAGCCGGAGACACAGGTCCTCGTGGGGATGGACGAGGCGGTCTCGGCTGCGGTCCGGGCAGTGGCCTGAGCAGCGCCGGCCGCGGTCAGGACGGCGGTGCCGGCGAGGATGGCGAGGAGCCGGTTCATCGGATGCTTCCCGTTCGTAGGAATGGATGACACCGTGAAGCAATGTGACATTTCACGCTTCACACCTCAGATACTGCCATGGATTCGAGCGGAATACCTAGTTCCAACCTTGCTCTCGAAGCCAATTCACGATTTCAGCCTTCACATGTCCGAATCTCGTCGGTCGGAGCTCGGCCGCCTGCACTCCCGGCCGGACGCGCCGTCCGAACGCCGGGCCCACCGGGCGCCGGGGCCTTACGTTGACCCCATGGCACGCAGCGCCCGGGCCGCGCGGCTCGCACCCCCCAGCTGGCTCGCCGCGGGCCTGCGCCCCCGGTCGGCGCCGATTCCCTGGGCGGCCGTCGCCCGCGCCTCGGTCGCCCTCTCGGCGCCCCTGGCCGTCGGCTTCGCCACCGACCGGCCCGCGTACGGCGCCCTGGTCTCGATGGGCGCACTGTCCGCGGTCATCGGCGACACCGCCGACGCCTACCGGATGCGGGTCTTCAACATCGCCGTCCCCCAGCTGTTCGGCGCCCTCGGCGTGGCCCTGGGCACCCTGGTGTACGGGGACGGCTGGGTCGCCGTCGGCGTGCTGACCCTGATCGCACTGGTCTCCGGCATGATCTCCTCGATCGGCGCGGTCGCCTCCGCGTCCGGCCTGCTGCTCCTGCTCGACGCCGTGGTCGGCGCCGGCCTGCCGATGCCCACCCCCTGGTGGAAGGCGCCCCTGCTGCTCACCCTCGGGGGCGTGCTGGTGCTCCTCCTCGCCCTGTTCGCCTGGCCGCTGCGCGGCGGCGTCCCCGAACGGACCGCCGTCGCCGGGACGTACCGGGCCGTCGCCGACCTCCTCGCCGCGGCCGGCACCCCCGCGCACGACGAGAAGCGACAGGCCGTCACGCACTCCCTCAACGAGTCCTACGACCTGCTGCTCGCGCACCGCACCCGCCGGCACGGCCGCTCCCCCGGGTCGGTGCGGCTGCTCGCCCAGCTGAACGCCGTCATCCCGGTGGTCGAGGCCGCCACCTCGGCGAAGCTGCGCCCCTCCTCGCTCGGACCGCTGCCGGACGCCTACCCGGCGGCGGCCCGCGAGCTCGCCGCCGCCGTCGGGACCGGCCGCACCGGGGCGGGACCCCTCGCCCTGCCGGAGCCCGCGGGGCCGTCCGAGCGCGCCGTGGACCACGCGCTGCGGTACGCGGCGACCGTCGTCCACGAGACCGCGCCCGACCTGCACGGCGTCGCCGAACGACTGGGCCGGCCCGCGCCCGTGCGGATCCGCACCCGGCGCGCCCTGCGGGCGGTGATGCTGTCCGGGGCGTCCTGGCGGTACGGGCTGCGGCTCGCGCTGTGCATCGGCCTCGCCCAGGCCCTGGTCTCGGTGATCGCCGTCCCCCGCTCCTACTGGGTCACCCTGACCGTCACCTTCGTGATGAAACCCGACTTCGGGTCGGTCTTCTCCCGGGCCGTGCTGCGCGCCCTCGGCACCGCGGCCGGACTGCTGATCGCCATGCCCGTCCTCGCGGCGGTGCCGCACGGGTGGTGGGACGTGCCGGTGATGATGCTGCTCGCGACGCTGATCCCGGCGGTCTCCGCGAAGGGCTACGCCTTCCAGACCGCGGCCATCACCCCGGTGATCCTGCTGCTCTCCGACCTCCTCAACCACCAGGGCTTCGACCTGGTACTGCCCCGGCTCTACGACTCGCTGATCGGCTGTGCGATCTCGCTCGTCGCGGGCTACCTGCTGTGGCCGGAGTCCTGGCACACCCGGATCGGCGACCGGCTCGCCGACGCGGTGTCGGACACGGCGGCCTACCTGGCCCTCGCCTTCGAACCCCGGCCGGACCAGACGGCCCGGCTGAAGTACCGGCGCCGGCTCTACCGCGACCTGTCCACCGTGCGCTCCGAGTTCCAGCGGGCACTGACCGAGCCCCCGCCCACCGGGACGCGCGCCGCCGCCTGGTGGCCGCTGGTCATCGCCGTCGAGCGGATCGTCGACACCACCACCGCCACCCGGGTCCGGGTCGACCACGGCGAACCCGCCCCGCCCGCCGACGAGATCGCCGCCATCGGACGCGAGTTGCGGGAGCTCGCCGACGCGGTGCGGTCGAGCGGCAGCCCGGCGCGGGCACCGGCGGAGGCGGACGGGCCGGACGAGCCGACGGGCGTGCTGGCCCCGCTGCACGACGAGGTCCGGGCGGCCCGCGCGGTCGCCGCGCCCGGCCTGGGCTGAGCGCCGGACCGGGCCGGGGTCCGGGAGAGGGTGATCTGAGGGCCGGTCAGCACCCGTCCCGGGCGACCGGCGGGCACCCGGGGGCGCGTCGTACGATCAACCCATGTCCCAGCATTCAGGCTCGTTTCGCTCACTCTGGTCCAAGGACGCCGTGCTGTCGATCGCGTCGGCGGGCTCCACCCTCTCGATCGGATCGGTCGCGTCCGTGCTCTCCGTGGGCTCGGTCGGCAGCGTCCTGTCGATCGGCTCGGTCGGCTCGGCGCTCTCCGTCCTGTCGGCCGGCTCCTTCCTGAGCACCGGCTCGATCCTCTCCGCCCAGTCGCGGTGGTCGACGCTGTCCTGGCGCTCCCGGGGCAGCCTGCTAGCCGCCGGCGCGGTGGCGGCGGTCGCCGGTACCGCACTGGTCGAACGGCACCGGTCCCGCTAGGTCCGGTCCGGTCGCCGGTGTCGTCGGTGTCGTCGATGACGACACCGACCACCGGGACGCGGAGTTCAAGGACGGCTTCGGCACTGACGGTCCGTCCGGCCGTCGACGCGTTCGTCCGACTAATTCGCTACCCGGCGGCCGGAACGCCGTGATACACAACCGACGTGCAAAACATTTTGGAGTTTCCCGAGGTCCTGCGGCTGATCGAAGACCGCTCGGCCGCGTTCCGCGCCGCGATCGCGTCCGTCCCCGACCTTGACGTCCAGGTACCGACCTGCCCGGACTGGACGCTGCGCGAGCTGGCGCAGCACATCGGCGACGGCCGCCGCCGCCAGGCCGCCATCGTCGCGGCGGGCCCGGGCGCCGAGCCCCCCGCGAGGACGGACCCGAAGGGCGCCCCGACGGCGCCGCGCGACCGCGAAGCCCTGGACGCCTGGCTCGCCGAGTCGACCGAGCTGATGCTCGACGCGATGCGCGAGGCCGGCCCGGACCGCGGCTGCTGGACCTGGTGGGGCCGCTCGCAGGCCCCGGAGACCAGCGGAGCCGTGGCCCGGCACCAGATCCAGGAGCTCGCCGTCCACACCTACGACGTCCAGCTCACCCAGGGAGCCGCACAGCCGCTGCCGACGGACGTCGCGGTCGAGGGCGTCGACGAGTTCCTGACGACCGTTTCGGCGACGAACGTCCCCTGGCCGTTCAAGCCGGCGACCATCGACCTGCACGCCACCGAGGGCCGCTCCTGGCGCCTGACCCTCAACGCCGACGGCGTCCGCTGCGACGACCTCGCCGCCGACGCGGAGCCGGGCGACATGGCGATGCGAGGCGCAGCGGGCGAACTGGTCCTCTACTTCTACGCCCGCGTCCCGCTCGACAGCGTGGAGACCACCGGCAACGCCGAGCCGATGGAGCAGCTCGCGGAGTGGGACCCGAACGCGTAGACGCGTACCTGCGCGCGTGACGGGGCGAACGGGCCGGGCCAGGCCCGTTCGCCTCCCGATCCGCGCGGCCCCGGCCGGGCGCCTCAGGTCCTGGCGTCCTGCCGGTCCTGGATCCGCCGCCACGGGCGCTCCGCCTCCAGGGCGAAGGCCAGCTCCAGCAGCACCTGCTCCCGCCCGTGCGCCGCCGAGAGGTGCACGCCGATCGGCAGGCCGTTCGCCGCCTCCCCCGCGGGCAGTGCGATCCCCGGGCCGCCCGTCACGTTGTTCACGGGCGTGAAGGCCACATAGCGGTTCAGCCGGTCCAGCAGCTCATCGAACGCGACGTTCGGGCTCAGGTAACCGATCGGCGGGGCGACGTGCGCCAGCACCGGCGAGAGGATCACGTCGTGCTCGTGGAACAGGCCCGCGTAGGCCTGCTCCGCCTGCCGCAGCCGGCGCAGCACGCCCGGTGTCCGGAGGAACTCGCGCTGGTAGCGGCGCCGCAGCCCCAGGGTCAGACCGTCCAGCTTCCGGGTCTGGAAGCCGCGGTCCAGCACCAGCCGGCCCGTGGCGGCGATCAGGAAGGCGAGATAGCCCCAGTACAGCGTGAAGTCCCGGGCGAACTCGGCCCCGAACGGCAGAGCCGCGGGTACGACCCGGTGCCCCATCCCCTCCAGCCGCGCCGCCGTCTCCTCGACGGCCCGGCGGGTCTGCTCGTCGGTGGTGGCCAGCGGCGAGTCCAGCACCAGCCCGACCCGCAGCGACCGCTCCCCCGGGCCCTCCACCAGCCCGAGCGGGGGCAGCGCGGGATTGCGGTAGTGCCGCTCGGCCGCCGCCAGGAAGGCGGCGGTGTCCCGGACGGAACGCGTCACCACCCCGTCCGTGACCAGGTCGATCGGCAGCCTGCGGCCCTGGCCGTTCGCCACCGTCCGGCCGCGGGTCGGCTTCAGGCCCACCAGTCCGCAGCAGGCCGCCGGGATCCGGATCGAGCCGCCGCCGTCGTTGGCGTGCGCGATCGGCACCACACCGGACGCCACCAGGGCGGCCGCACCGCCGGAGGAGGCCCCCGCCGAGTGCGAGGGCTTCCACGGGTTGCGCACCGGCGGCGCGTCGGCGAACTCGGTCGAGGCGTTGAGGCCGAACTCCGGCAGCCTGGTCTTGCCCAGCACCACCAGGCCGGTGCTCAGGAACTGGTCCGCGAATCCGGCGTTCCGCCGGGCCGGGCGGGCCTGGAACGCCGCGCTGCCCTGGCCGGTCGGCAGGCCCGCGAGGTCCACGTTGTCCTTCAGGTAGGTGGGCACGCCGAACAGCGCACCGCCCGCGCCGGCCGGGGCGCTGCGCGGCTGCTCGTAGGCCTCGCACGCGACCGGCGCCAGCTCCGCCTCGACCCGCCGGGCCCGCTCCACCGCGGCGGCGGCCAGCTCCCCTGGGCTCACCTTGCCCGTGCGCACCAGCTCCGCCAGCGCCACCGCGTCGTGCTCACCCAGCGCATCGTCGCCGAATGCGTGGATCCGCTTGTCCGCCATGCGAACTCCCTCATCCCTACCGGCTGGTAATACCCAGAGGGTTCAGCAGTGTAGGGGCGCGCAGCGGCGGCCGACACCCCGCACCGGGCGGGCCGCCCGCCGGCTCACCCACGGTCGGGCCGTGGTCGGGCCATGGTCGGGCCGACCATTTCTGAGAGCGCTCTCACGCCGTGTCCGGTACCGGATAGGCTCTGGGGGCGAAGCGTTTTCGGGAGAGGAGCCCACGGTGGCGGAGCACACGGCGCGGCCGACACTGGAGTCGGTGGCCGAGCGGGCCGGGGTCTCCCGGGCCACCGCGTCCCGGGTGGTCAACGGCGGGGCCGGGGTCCGGGAGTCGCTGCGGGAGAAGGTCCAGCGGGCGGTGGACGAGCTGGGGTACGCGCCCAACCTGGCCGCCCGCACCCTGGTGACCCGGCGGAACCAGGCGGTCGCGGTGGTGGTCGCGGAGCCGGAGAGCCGGCTCTTCTCCGATCCGTTCTTCGCCCAGCACCTGCGCGGGATCGGCCGCGAACTGTCCGACGCCGACAACCAGATGGTGCTGCTGCTGATCGAGGACCAGCGCGACTACGACCGGGTCGGCCGCTACCTGGCCGGCGGCCACGTGGACGGGGCACTGCTGTTCTCCCTGCACCGGGCCGACCCGCTGCCGGAGATGGCCCGCCGGGTGGGCCTGCCGTTCGTGGTGGGCGGGCGGCCCGGCTGGCCGGGCGCGGAGTCCGAGCGCGAGCTGGTGTACGTGGACAGCGACAACCGGGGCGGTGCGCGGCTGGCCGTCGGACACCTGGCCGCGCTCGGCCGGACGGCGATCGCGACCATCACCGGCCCGCTCGACCAGACCTCGTCCGTGGACCGCCTCGACGGCTACCGCGACCTGCTGCCCGACGGGGATCCGGAGCTGATCGCCGAGGGCGACTTCACCCGGGACGGCGGCTGCCGCGCGATGGCCGAACTGCTCGCCCGCCGCCCCGACCTGGACGCCGTGTTCGCGGCCTCGGACGCGATGGCCTCGGGTGCGCTGCGGGTCCTGCGGGCGGCCGGCCGCCGGGTGCCGCAGGACGTGGCCGTGGTCGGCTTCGACGACGTCGAGTCGATCGCGGCCTGGACCGAGCCCCCGCTGACCACCATCCGGCAGGACATCGAGGGCATGGGCCGCCTGATGGCCCGGCTGCTGCTGCGCCGACTGGCACAGGACCAGGGCACCGCGGCCGGGGGCCCCGGCCTGCGCGTCGGCGGGCCCACCTCGGTGATCACCCCGGTACACCTGGTCCACCGCGGCTCGGCCTGAGACCGGGCGACACGGCCCCGGGCGCCCGGATCGGGCCGGGGCCGTGTCGCCCGTCGGGCCCCGGCCGGGGGAAACCGGCCGGGGCCCTAACTCACCTGCGAGGTAGGTCAGTTGTAGGGGATGCGCAGGACGGAGGAGCTGCCCTGCGACTGGGTGGCGCCCACCCTCAGCCGGGCGGGCGCGTTGCCGATCGCCGACCAGACCTCCAGCCGCACCGTGCCGTGGACGAGGTTGCCCGGGGCCCCGGTGGCCGACACCGGACCGGCGCCCGCGCCGGAGTACCGCTCCCAGCCGTCCACCGGGTCGGTGGCGAAGTAGCGGTAGGTCTCGACCCGGTCGAAGGCGCCGTCGCCGTCGAGGTCGTAGGAGACCCGGGCCTGCTGCCCCAGCCCGACGGCGCCGCCGGCGTCGACGAAGAGGTCGAAGTCGGTGCCGGCGCCCGGCCGCAGGGTGCCGGTGACGTTGCGGATCTCGTAGCTCCTGGCCTGGTAGGGCGTGCCGTCGTGGTTGGCCCCGCCCGCCGAGGGGAGGGTGTCGACCGCCGCACCGGATCCGTATGCCGCGGTGAGCGCGCCCGAGGCCTGCAGGTAGAAGGTGTTCCCGGCGGTGGGCGGAACCGTCGGGCTCGCCGTCGGCGACGGCGAGGCGGTCGGGGAAGTGGTCGGCGAGGGCGAGGCCGTCGGCGAGGGCGAGGCGCCGCCCGTCCCGCCGTCCTGGAAGGAGCCCCGCTCACTGGCGGTCGAGCGGGCGGGCACCGTCAGGCTGTACCCGTCCGAGAACCGCACGGTGCGGGCGGCGGTGGTGTAGTTGTGCGCGACGTGCGTCCGGACGGCGCCGTTGGCGAACACGGCCGCGGTCGGGCTGTCCGCGGTGGTGGCCGGATCCAGGGTGCCGAGCACGGCGAGGTTGCGGATCCAGTGGTCGGTGTGCGCCTTGGACTCGCCCTCCTCCGGGGTGTAACCGGCCTTCCCCGCCTCCCAGTTGGCCTTGGCCGCGGCCGGGTCGGCGAGCGCCTGGAACTCCCAGAGCAGATCCCGCCAGTCGGTGAACGTACCGCCGTTGTTGGCCCGCAGCTCGTTCAGGTTCGCCGTGACGGCGTCCTTGCGCCGCGCCAGGTAGAGCGAACCACCCGTCACCGGGAGCACGTTGATGCCGTGGATCATCCCGGGGGCGGCGGTCCACCAGGTCGAGTAGGCCGCGCCGCTGCCCCAGACCATGCCGACGGTGTCGTGCCCGAAGGAGGCGGGGAAGACGGCGTGGTCGGCGTCGAACCAGTACTGCTGCACCGCGTTGGCCTCGGTGGTGTAGAGGTAGATGCCGAGGTCGCGCAGTGCGGTGTCGCCGGTGGCGGAGCCGTAGAGGATCAGCCCGGAGCTGAAGTTGAGCGACTCGGAGGAGGACTCCTCGTTGTTGCCCGCCGCGAAGGCGGCGTGGCCGGAGGCCCAGCCCTGGCCGGCGTACGGGTCGAAGTTGCGCAGCAGCGGGAAGCGGGTGTCGGCGCGGTCGGCGTTGGCGGCGTCCTTGGCCAGCAGCTTGACCATCCCGCCCCAGGCCGGGTCGGCGGCCCAGGCGGCGTCGTAGCGGGCCACCGTGGCGGCGGCCTGGACGAAGTACCCGTAGTGGAAGTGGTGGTCGTTGAGTTCGGCGTCGGTGCCGTACGAGGCCGGGTAGCCGATCAGGGTCTTCCAGGCGGCGTCGTAGGCGAAACCGGTCGATCCGCCGCCCTTGAACCAGGTCTGCAGGCGGCCCCTGATCAGTCCGAGCAGCTTGTCCCTGGTCGCGGCGTCACCCAACTGGTCGGCGATCGGAACGAGTTGGGCGAGCCGGCCGAGCGCCTTGCCGGTCCAGTAGGTGTCGGTGGCGCCCTGGAACGGGTCGGCGGCGTCGGCCGCCTCGCGGACCAGGGCGCCGAGGACGGCCCGGTCGGTCCCGCCGGTGTCCGGCAGCGAGGGCAGCACGCCGTTGACGCTCTGCACGGTGGTGAAGCCGTCGCCCTGCCGGACCTTCATCAGGCCGCGCGGGGAGGTGTAGGTGAGCGCGGTGAGCGGGTCGGCGGTGGCCGTCCACTGGTGGCGGTAGAGGGCCAGCAGGGTGCCGGTCCGGGTGCCCTCCTGGGCGGTCGTGGTGGCGGTGTACGTGGTGGCGAGGGTGCCCGCGGCGGCCTGGTACTGCCAGCCGACCCTGGTGTCGGTGACGAAGCTGTAGGCGTAGTCGCGGAACAGCGCGAGGTCGCCCGGCGAGGGCAGGACGGCCACCGAGTAGTAGTCCTTGGCGCCCAGGGCGGCGGTCAGCGTGGTGCCGTTGACCGTCCAGTCGGTGCCGGTGGGGGCGAACAGGCCGTAGTGGTGGCCGCCGACGGTGATGCCGAGGACGTTGCCCTGGTCCGCGAAGACGGTGGGGGCGCCGGCCGCGGTGACCTGCGCGGCGCCGCCGCTGGCGTGGGCGTACACGTAGGGCAGGCCGTGGCCGATGGTCGCGGTGAAGGTGTGCGCGCCGTCCGACCAGGAGGGGGTGACCGTCCAGTCGGACCAGCCGTCCACCCTGGTGTCCGGGGAGTTGAGCCCGGCCACGCCGAGGGTGAGGTCGCGGGTGTGGGTGAAGTCGTACTGGCGGCCGTCCGGGGTGACGGTCGGCGCGGTCGGGTAGCCGACCTCCAGTCCGGCGGCCTGCGCCTTGAAGGTGAACGGGTGGGCGTACATGTTCTCGGAGTACGGGTTGCCCGCGTAGCGCTGGTAGATCAGCGAGGACCACCAGTCGTTGGTCGGCGCGGCGCGGCCGGCCATCCGGGCGGTGACCTTGGGGGTGACGGGGGCGCCGTCGGAGTTGCTCGGACCGACGGTGCCGGCCGGGCGGCTGTCGCTGTAGCCGCCGAGTC
Organism: Kitasatospora sp. NPDC058170; assembly: GCF_042883905.1. Taxonomy (NCBI): domain Bacteria; kingdom Bacillati; phylum Actinomycetota; class Actinomycetes; order Kitasatosporales; family Streptomycetaceae; genus Kitasatospora; species Kitasatospora sp. NPDC058170. The sequence goes on along the minus strand of NZ_JBHVUV010000007.1, from coordinate 84,197 downwards.
CGACCGGGACGGTCGCGGCGGCGGCGGTGCCGGCCCCGGTCAGAGCGGTCAACGCGGCCGCGGCGGCCAGGGCGAGCGCGGTCACGGCGGCGGCCGGTCTGCGCAGAGGGCGGTGCTTCATGAGTGGTCCACCTCGGGGTGGGGGATGGGGGGTGGATTGAAAGCGCTCTCAGCGATCGGACGGTAGAGGGGTCGGCGAGGGGGTGTCAACGGGCCCGGCGGGATCTGGTGCATTCAGGTCCCGAACGCATGACCGCTACAACATCCTGGATTACGTTCAGGTTTCAGGGTCTTGACGACCACACTGCCCGCCGGGCAGTCTCCCGACATCACTGAGAGCGCTCTCAAGGAGATTTCATGCGCCCCAGCTCTGTCGCCCTCGGCTCCGCCGCGCTCGTGGCCGCCCTGCTCCTCACCTCCTGCGGCAGCTCCGGCGGCTCCGCGGACACCGCGGCCGGCGGCAAGGTGACGCTCACCGTGGACCTCTTCGGGACCTTCGGGTTCAAGGAGAGCGGCCTCTACGAGGAGTACATGAAGCTGCACCCCGCCATCACCGTCAAGCAGACCGACACCCAGGACGAGGGCCAGTACTGGCAGGCCCTGCAGACCAAGCTGGCGGGCGGCGGCGGCCTCGCCGACATCCAGGGCGTCGAGGTCGGCCGGGTCGCCGGACTGCTGCAGAAGCAGGCCGACAAGTTCACCGACCTCAGGAGCCTCGGCCTCGGCGCGGTCAACGACGACCTGGTCCCCTGGAAGGGCGCCGCCGTCAAGGCCGCCGACGGCCGGATCCTGGGCGCCGGCACCGACATCGGGCCCGAGGCGATCTGCTTCCGCACGGACCTCCTCAAGGCCGCCGGCCTGCCCACCGACCGCACCGAGCTGGCCGCCAGGTGGTCGACCTGGCAGGGCTACCTGGACCTCGGCCGGCAGTACGTCGGCAAGGCCGGCGCCGGCAACACCTGGACGGACAGCGCGGCGGGCGTCTTCACCGCCGAGGTCGGCCAGCAGAAGGTGCGCTACGCCGACGCGGCCGGCAAGCCCGTCTTCGACAGCAACCCGGCCGTGCAGAGCGCCTGGACGGACGCCACCCGGCTGGTCGCCGACGGCCTGTCCGCGAAGCTGCCGCAGTGGACCCCGGAGTGGAACAAGGCCTTCACCACCGGCAAGTTCGCCACCCTCAGCTGCCCCGCCTGGATGATCGGCTACATCAAGGGCCAGGCCGGCACGGCCGGTTCGGGCACCTGGGACATCGCCCCGGGCCCCGGCCGGACGGGCAACTGGGGCGGCTCGTACCTGACCGTCCCGAAGAGCGCCAAGCACCCCAAGGAGGCGGCCGAGCTGATCCGGTGGCTCACCGCCAAGGAGCAGCAGACCACGCTCTTCACCAAGCAGGGCTCCTTCCCGTCCTCCACCGGCGCGCAGACCGCCATCAAGGGCGTTCAGGACCCGTACTTCAACAACGCCCCGATCGGCGAGATCTTCAGCGAGTCCGCCGCCAACATGCCGGTCCAGGTGCTCGGCGTGGACGACGGTGTGATCGGCAAGGCGTTCACCGACGCCCTCGGCGAGGTCGAGCGGACCGGCACCGCACCGGACACCGCCTGGAAGCACGCGCTGGACACCGTCCGGACGGCCGCCGGGAACTGACGGCACGTCGGATCACTCAAGGGACCTTCATGGCCACCACCACCTCAGCCCGGCTGCCCGCGGCCCGCCCGGCGGGCGCCCGCCCCCGCCGGACCGGGCGGCTCGCCCCGTACGGCTTCGTCGCGCCGTTCTTCGTCCTGTTCGCCGCGTTCGGCCTCTTCCCGCTGCTCTACACCGCCTATGTCTCGCTGCACCGCGTCGAGTTGCAGACCTCCGACCGGATGGACTGGCTGGGGCTGCGGAACTACACCCGGCTGCTGGACGATCCGTTCTTCTGGAACGCGCTGCGCAACACCTTCACCATCGGCGTGCTCTCCACCGTCCCGCAGCTGCTGATCGCCCTCGGCCTGGCCCACCTGCTCAACTACCGGCTGCGCGGCCGCACCTTCTTCCGGGTGGCGATGCTGATGCCGTACGCGACCTCGGTCGCCGCCGCCACCCTGGTCTTCGCCCAGCTCTTCGGGCGCGACTACGGGCTGATCAACTGGCTGCTGGGCAGCGCCGGGCTGAGCCCGGTGGACTGGCAGGCCGACACCTGGGCCTCGCAGTTCGGCGTCTCCGCGATCGTGACCTGGCGCTGGACCGGCTACAACGCGCTGATCTACCTGGCCGGCATGCAGGCCATCCCCGGCGAGCTGTACGAGCAGGCGGCGGTGGACGGCGCCTCGCGCTGGCAGCAGTTCCGCCACGTCACCGTGCCGGGCCTGCGTCCGACCATCGTGTTCACCGTGGTGGTCTCCACCATCGGGGCCACCCAGCTGTTCGGTGAGCCGCTGCTGTACGAGGGCAACGCCGCCGGCGGCATCTCCCACCAGTACCAGACCCTCGGCCTCTACCTGTACGAGCAGGGCTGGAGCTTCTTCCACCTGGGCCGCGCCGCGGCGGTGGCCTGGGTGATGTTCCTGCTGATCGTCGTACTCGCCCTGGCCAACGCGGCGCTCGCCGCCCGGGCCGGCCGAAGGGACCGGTGACCGCCATGCGCTCCACCCGACGCTCCCCGCTGCACGGCGGCCCGCTCGCGTACACGGCGCTGATCGCCGCCACGCTGGTGTCCGTCTTTCCGTTCTACTGGACGCTGGTGGCCGCCAGCCGGTCCAACTCCGAGCTCAGCGCGGCCACTCCGGCCCTCACACCCGGCCCGAGCCTGTTCCACAACCTCGGCGAGGCCCTCCAACAGGCCTCGATCGGCACCGCGTTGCTCAACTCCCTGCTCGTCTCCGGCCTCGTCACCGCGGGCGTGGTGCTCTCCTCCACCCTCGCCGGGTTCGCCTTCGCCAAGCTGCGGTTCCGCGGCCGCGGCCTGCTGCTGGCGGTCACCGTGGGCACCATGATGATCCCGCCGCAACTCGGGGTGATCCCCTTGTTCATGCTGATCGTCCGGCTCGACCTGCAGAACAAGCTGCCCTCGGTGATCCTGCCCTCGCTGGTCTCGGCGTTCGGGGTGTTCTTCATGCGGCAGTACCTCGTCCAGGCGCTGCCCGACGAGCTGATCGAGGCCGGCCGGGTCGACGGCGCCTCGCTGCTGCGGATCTTCCGTTCGATCGTGCTGCCGGCCGCCCGGCCGGGCATGGCCGTGCTCGGCATGCTGACCTTCATGGCCACCTGGAACGACTTCTTCTGGCCGATCGTGGCCCTGAGCTCGCAGAACCCCACCGTGCAGGTCGCGTTGAAGTCCCTCGGCCAGGGGTACGTCCCCGACCAGTCCGTCATCATGGCCGGCACCCTCCTCGGCACCCTGCCCGTCCTGCTGGTCTTCGGCCTGCTGGGCCGCCAGATCGTCGGCGGGATCATGCAGGGCGCCGTCAAGGGCTGACGCCCGACTCACCGCCAAGGAAGGCGACATGACCCTCGAAGCCCCCACCGCCCCGACCCGCTCCGGCTTCCCCGCCGGCTTCGTCTGGGGTGCGGCGACCGCCGCCTACCAGATCGAGGGAGCCGCCGCCGAGGACGGCCGCACGCCCTCGATCTGGGACACCTTCAGCCGACGCCCCGGTGCCGTCCGCAACGGCGACACCGGCGACATCGCCGCCGACCACTACCACCGCTACCGCGAGGACGTCGCGCTGATGGCCGAACTCGGCCTGGGCGCCTACCGGTTCTCGCTCTCCTGGCCGCGCGTCCGGCCCGGCGGCCGCGGCCCGGCCAACCCGGCCGGCCTGGACTTCTACGACCGGCTGGTGGACGAGCTGCTCGCCCGCGGCATCGCCCCGGTCGCCACCCTCTACCACTGGGACCTGCCCCAGGAGTTGGAGGACGAGGGCGGCTGGACGGCCCGGGACACCGCGTACCGCTTCGCCGAGTACGCCGCGCTGGCCGCCGACCGGCTCGGGGACCGCGTCCCGACCTGGACCACCCTCAACGAGCCCTGGTGCAGCGCCTTCCTCGGCTACGGCAACGGCGTGCACGCACCCGGCCGCAGCGATCCGGCCGCCGCGCTCACCGCCCACCACCACCTGCTGCTCGCCCACGGCCTCGCCACCGGCGTGCTGCGCGAGCGGCTCCCGGCCGCCGCCCAGGTGTCGCTCACCCTCAACCTGGCCGCCGTCCGCCCGCTGACCACCGACCCCGGGGACACCCGGGCGGCCCGCCGGATCGACGGCCTGGCCAACCGGATCTTCCTGGACCCGGTGTTCCACGGCCGCTACCCCGCCGACGTCCTGGCCGACACCGCCCACCTCGCCGACTGGGCCTTCGTCCGCGACGGCGACCTCGCCGAGATCTCCCGGCCGATCGACGCGCTCGGCCTCAACTACTACACCCCCACCGTGGTCGCCGCCGACGACCCGGCCGCCCCGGCGCCGCGCCAGGACGGCCACCAGGGCGAGCGCTCGCCCTGGCCGGCCGACGAGGGCGTCCGCTTCCTCCCCGCCGAGGGCAGCCGCACCGCGATGGGCTGGCCGGTCGACGCCGACGGCCTGTACGAGCTGCTCACCCGGCTGCGCGACGACCTGCCCGGCCTGCCGCTGCTGGTGACGGAGAACGGCGCGGCCTACGAGGACTACGCCGACCCGTCCGGGGCGGTGCACGACCCCGAGCGGGTGGCCTACCTGCACGGCCACCTCGACGCCGTCCGCCGCGCGATCGCCGACGGCGCCCCGGTGCGCGGGTACTTCCTCTGGTCGCTGCTGGACAACTTCGAGTGGGCGTACGGCTACGGCAAGCGGTTCGGCATCGTCCACGTGGACTTCGCCAGCCAGCGCCGCACCCCCAAGGACAGCGCCCACTGGTACGCCGAGGTCGTCCGCACCGGCCGGCTGCCCGGCTGAGCGGGGCGGAGGAATACTCCTGGGGCAGGTGGGGTTGACGCACCGACACCGCGCAGGGGCCGCCACATCGGGGCCGCCGCGCCGGGGCCATCATCGAGGGGGAGCAGATGTCGAGCAGTGCCGTCGTCCACGGGAGCGTCGCACCGGGTTTCGAGCAGGTGCGGGAGGAGTTCGCCGCCGTGGCCGCCGCCGAGTCCGACCTCGGCGCCCAGCTGGCCGCCTACGCCGACGGGCGGCGGGTGGTGGACCTCTGGACGGGCGAGGGCGTGACGGCCGATTCGCTGCTCGCGCTGTTCTCCTCGGGCAAGGGCGCCGCCCACCTGGTGGTGGCCCTGCTGGTCCAGGAGGGCGTGCTCGGCCTCGACGAGCGGGTGGCCCGGTACTGGCCGGAGTTCGCCGCCGAGGGCAAGGGCGGCGTCACCCTGCGGCAGCTGCTGGAGCACCGGGCCGGGCTGATCGGCGTCGACGGCGGCTTCACCCTCCGGGAGCTGGCGGACGACCGCCTGCTCGCCGCCCGGCTGGCCGGGCAGAAGCCGCACTGGGAGCCCGGGACGGGCTACGGCTACCACGCCTTCGTGATCGGCGCGCTCACCGGCGAGGTGGTCCGCCGCCGCACCGGGCGCTCCGTCCAGGAGCTGTTCGAGGAGCGGATCCGGGCCCCGTACGGGCTCGACTTCCACCTCGGCCTGCCGCAGGAGCTGGAGCCGCGCTACCTCCCGGTGCAGCCCGCCCGGCTCACCCCGGAGCAGGAGGCACTGGCCGCGGCCGGCGCGCCCGCCCCCGACAGCCTCACCGGGATCGCCTTCAACCTCAACGCCGGCCCGCCCACCGATCTGGTGGAGTTCGCCAACACGCGCGCGGTGCGCGCCCTCGGCCCGGCCTCCGCCGGGAGCGTGGGCACCGCCCGCGGGCTGGCCGCGATGTACGCGGCCGCCATCAGCGAGGTCGACGGCCGGGCGCCGCTGCTCACCCCGGAGACGGTCGCCGAGTTCGGCCCGGCCCGGACCACCGGCACCGACCTGGTCACCGGCGAGCAGGACCACTTCGGCCTCGGCTTCGAGGCGCAGCACTCGCGCTACCCGTTCCTCGGCCCCGACGCGTTCGGGCACAGCGGCGCGGTGGGTGCGCAGTCCTTCGCCGATCCGCGCAGCGGCGTCGGCTACAGCTACACCCGGCGCCGCTTCGGCTTCGGCGACGGCGGCGGCGCCGCGGAGAACCACCGGCTGGCGGCGGCGGTGGTCCGGGCCGCCGCAGCCGCCCGCGCGACCACCGCCTGAGGTACCGGCCGGCGGCCGGGGGGACCGCGCGCAGCGGCGGCCGACCCCCGTCGGGTGCGACACGTCGGGCCGCGGAGCGGCGGTGCGGCCCGTCAGCGCCCGGTCCGCCGGTAGCGTGCGGGGGGAGGCCGCCGTCGATCACCGCTGATCGGCTCCCGGCCGCCGACCACCGGGCGGCCGGGGCGCTGCGCGTGCCGCCGCCATGCACCGCCGAAGGGGACGAGACGGGTGGCCGAGCCTCAGCTGACACCGGAGGTCTTCGACCGGGCCATCGTGGCGATCGCCCTGACCGCGGGGCCGGACCACATCCTGGTGTACCGCAACGACGCCTTCCGCGACCTGTTCGGACCGCGGCCGACCGGTCGGCCGATGCGGGAGCTGTTCACCGAGCCGGGGGTGAACCGGTTCCTCGAGTCCCTCGACCTGGTCCTCGCCGACGGGACGGCCCGGCAGGTCACCACGCCCCGCACCGTGGAGACCTCGCACGACGACCCGGACGGCCACCGGCACTTCGTCTACAGCTGCTCGCCGGTCTCCTCCCGGTTCGGCCCCGGGGTGCTGGTCTCCGCGATCGACACCACCGCCGAGGTGCACTCCGCGCACCAGGCCGAGCAGCTGTCGACCGAGCGCCTGCACGCGCTGCAGCGCTACGAGGCGCTGATGTCGGCCGTCTCCCAGCTGGTCTGGCTCACCCGCGCGGACGGCTCGATGGTCGAGCTGGTCCCGGGCTGGGAGGAACTGACCGGGCACCCCTGGCGGGAGACCATGGACGAGGAGTGGTTCGAGCTCATCCACCCGCAGGACCGGGACGCCCTGGCCCGGCGCTGGCTGGAGGCGGCGGAGGGCGAGCCGTCGATGTTCGAGCACTCCTTCCGGGTGCGGACCGTCGGCGGGGAGTACCGCCACATCGCCGCCCGGGCGGTGCCGATCGTGCGCGACGGCCGGCTGGTGGAGTGGATCGGCGCCACCTCCGACATCGAGGACCGGTGGCGCAACCGGCTGCGCGAGCGGCTGCTCGCCCGCGCCGTCGCGGTCACCGAGGCCACCCGCGCCGAGGACGCCTTCGCGGCCGTCGCCGAGCTGGTGGTCCCCGACCTCACCGACGCCTGCACCGTGTTCCTGCTCTCCGGCCGGGAGCACTCCTCGCAGCCCGACGAGATCCGCGGCATCCGGATCGCCTCGATCGCCCGGCCCGGTCTGCCGCCGCTGCCGGGTCTGCGCCAGCAGACCTTCGTCCTCGGCCCCGCCGCCCGCCGGGTGGTGGCCGACCGCACCCCCGTCGTGCTGACCTTCCCGGCCGACCGGGTGCCGCCGGGCCTGGTCCCCGCGGAGTCCTCCCGGTGGCTCGCCCGGGCCGGCGCCACCAGCCTCACCCTGCTGCCGATCGTCATCGACGGCGCCACCGTCGCCCTGGCCGCGGCCGCCGGGTGCGACGGCACCCCGCCGCCGGGCCGCGCCGACATCGAGCTGCTCCAGGAGGTCCTGCAGCGCGCCCAGGCGCCGCTGCGCCAGACCCTGGAGCTCCAGCGCACCCGGCACGCGGCCCTCGTCCTCCAGCGGGCCCTGCTCACCGCTCCGCCGACCGTGCCCGGGGCCGAGCTCGCCGCCCGCTACCAGCCCGGCAACCGTGCCGCCGAGGTCGGCGGCGACTGGTACGACGCCTTCGTGCTGCCCGACGACTCCCTCGCGCTGACCATCGGCGACGTGGCCGGCCACGACCTGACCGCCGCCACCACGATGGGCCAGCTGCGCAGCATGCTGCGGTCCATCGCCTACAACCGCACCCATCTGCACACGCCCGCCTACGCCCTCGCCGAGCTGGACACCGCCGCCGACGGGCTCGGCGTCGCCGCCTTCGCCACCGCCATCCACCTGCACCTCGCCCGCGCCGGGAGCGGCTGGCAGGCGGCCTGGTCCAACGCCGGGCACCCGCCGCCGCTGCTGGTCCCGGCCGAGGGGCCCGCCCGGTTCCTCACCACGGACGAGGCCGATCTGCCGCTCTGCGTGGCCCCCGCCGAGGCGCGCCACACCCACGACACCCTGATCGAGGCGGGCGACACCCTGCTGCTGTACACCGACGGACTGGTCGAGGTGCCCGGCGAGAACCTGGCCACCGGTCTGGCCCGGCTGGCCGACGCCGTGGACGAGGGGCACGGCCTGCCGCTCGCGGCGCTCTGCGACCACCTGCTCGCGGAGGTCCCGGACGCCCGCGACGACATCGCCCTGATCGCGTTCCGCGCCGACCCCCCGCCGTCGCCGGCCGCGCCCGGCCCGCCGCACCCGGGCTGACCGGCGGCGGCCGGCCGGGTGCGGGTAGATTGCCTGGATCCTCCGCCCCGCCCCCCAGGAGCTCCCCGTGCTCGACACCACCGATGCCGCCCTGGTACGCGAACTGCAGCGCGACGGCCGGGTCAGCTACCAGCGGCTGTCCGAGCTCCTCGGCATCTCGCGGGAGGCGGCGCGGGCCCGGGTGCAGCGGCTGCTCCGGCACGGCGAGGTGCGGATCGTCGGCATCGTGCCGCCCGCCGTCGCCGGGATCGAGGCGGTCGCCCACGTGTCCCTGGACGTGTCCGGCCCGAGCGGGCCGGTCGCGGCGGTGGCGGCCGGGCGGCGGGCGGCCAGCTTCGTCTCCTGCACGGCCGGGCCGCACGGGGTGATCGCCGAGGTCCGGGTGGCCGACGCGGCCGCGCTGGAGCGCGAGTTCGCGGCGCTGCGGGCGGCGCCCGGGGTGCGCGGGCTGGAGGTGTTCCGCTGCGCCGAGCTGGTCCGGGACGCCTACTCCCCCGAGGTCGCGGGGGTGCGGCCCGGCCCGCCGCCCGCGCTGGACGAGGCGGACCGCCGGCTGCTCGGGCTGCTGCAGCTCGACGGACGGGCCAGCTTCGCCGCGCTGGCCGAGCAGATCGGGCTGTCCCAGCCGGCCACCCGGGCGCGGGTGCTGCGGCTGCTGGAGGAGGGCGCGGTGCACGTGACCGGGCTGGTGGAGTCGCGCGCGCTGGGGGTGCGGGAGGCCGCCGGGGTGGGCCTGGGGGTGCTGGGGCCGGCCCGGGCGGTCGCGGAGGCGGCCGCCGCGCTGCCGGGGGTCAACTACGTGGCGACCGGCTACGGGCGCTTCGACGTGGTGTGCGGGCTGGACGCCCCGGACCGCTCGGCGCTGCTCGCCGGGCTGGAGGCGGTACGCGGTCTGCCGGGGGTCGGCCGCTCGGAGTCCTGGTTCCACCTGGGGATCGTCAAGGAGTCCTACACCTACGATCTGCCCATCCGGTAGGCGATTCACTCTCTTGCGCACCATGGTGCGAATGATTCACCGGGCGGGGAACATTTGACAGGCGAAAAGATACACAACCGCCCTTGACGCGTTCTTTTCGCCTCGCCTTCAATGGCCGGACACCTTCCCCCGCGAGAGAATCCGGTCCCCCGATGACGTCATCTCCTCCCCCACCGCCCGCGGTCGCGGCACTGCCGCGCTCGCTGGGCGTCTTCGGCGGGGTCCTGCTGACCCTGTCGTGCGTGACGCCCGCGTCGTCGCTCTTCATCGTCGTGCCGCCGCTGCTCCAGTCGCAGGGCAGCGGCGCGGTCATCAGCCTGCTGGTGGCGGCCGTGCTCTCGCTCGGGGTGGGCCTGTGCTACGCCGAGCTCGGCACCCTGGTGCCCAGCGCCGGCGGCGAGTACTCGATCGTCGGCCAGGTGCTCGGCCGGCTGGCCGGCTGGCTGGTGTTCGTGATCTCGATCGTCTCCCTGCTGGTGATCCCGCCGATCATCGCGCTCGGCACGGCGGACTACCTCGGCTCGGTGCTCTCGCTGGACCCGGCGGTCGCCGGCTGCGCCGTGATGGCCCTCGCCGTCGCGGTCGGCGTGCTGGACATCAAGTCCAACGCCCTGATCACCGGTGTCTTCCTGGGCCTCGAAGTCCTCGCCGCGGGCGTCGTCACGGTGCTCGGCCTGACCCACATCCAGCAGCCCGCCTCGACCCTGGTGCACGCGGTCGTCCCGGACGGGCAGGGCGGCACCAGCCCGTTCACCCTCGGGCTGCTGATCTCCGGACTGGCCGTGGCGATCTTCACCTACAACGGCTTCGGCACCGCCGTCTACCTCTCCGAGGACCTGCGCGACCCGCGCCGCTCGGTGGCCCGGACCGTCCTGTGGTCACTGCTGGCCGGGGTCCTCGTCATCACCGTGCCGGTGATCGCGATCTGCCTGGGCGTCTCCTCCCCGGACCAGCTGGCGACGGGCGACCTGGTCGCCATCGTCGACTCCTGGGCGGGCAGCACGGTCGGCACCTTCGTCAGCCTCTGTATCGCCGCCGCCATCCTCAACGCCGTCATCGTGATGGTGATCCAGAACGGCCGGGTGCTCTACGCCTCCGCCCGCGACCGCACCTGGCCCGACCCGGTGAACCGCGCCCTCGCCACCCTGCACCCGCGCTGGGGCTCCCCCTGGGTGGCCACCCTCGCCATCGGGCTGCCCGGCGCGGTGCTGGCGCTGACCGTCCCGATCAGCGCCCTGCTCGGCTTCACCGGCGTGGTCGTCGCGGTGATCTACCTGCTGCTCGGCGTCGCCGCCCTCGCCGCCCGGCGCGGCCGCCACCAGTCCACCGGCGCCTGGCGGATGCCGCTGTGGCCGCTCGCCCCCGTCCTCACCACCCTGGTCCTCGGCTACACGCTCACCCAGCAGGCCGGCCGGGACCTGCTGATCACCCTCGCGGTGCTGCTCGTCGGGGTCCTCTACTGGTTCCTCTACCTGCGTCCGCGCAGCGCCACCCACTGGGTGCTCAGCCTCCCGGCCGACCAAGCCGACCAGGCCCGTGCCGAGCGTGCCGACCAGGCCGAGCAGCCGGGCAGCACCCTCGCCGCCGCCACCACCGTTTCGGAGAAGCCGTGAACCGCCCCGCCGAACTGATCGTCCACAACGCCCACGTGCACACCGTCGACGACCGGCACCCCCGGGCCGAGGCGGTCGCCGTCCGCGACGGGCGGATCGCCTGGGTCGGCGACGGCGACGGCTGGCGCGAGCTGGCCGGCCCCGGCACCGAGGTGGTCGACGCCCGCGGACGCCTGCTGGTGCCCGGCTTCGTGGACAGCCACAACCACGTCCGGCTGGGCTCCGACGCGGCCTGCGTCCAGCTGGCCGGCGCGGCCGACCTGCCCGAGATCGGCCGCCGGATCGCCGACTGGCTGCGGCACAACCCGACCGCCGACTGGGTCGAGGCCGAGGCCTTCGACTACTCCGCCATCCCCGGCGGGCGGATGCCCACCGCCGCCGACCTCGACCCGTACACCGGCGACCGGCCCGCCTTCGTGCTCAGCTACGACGTGCACACCGCCTGGCTGAACACCGCGGCCCTGCGCCGCCTCGGCATCACCGCGGCCACCGGTGAACTCGCCTTCGGCACGGTCCGCAAGGACCCGGCCACCGGCGAACCGACCGGGTTCCTCACCGACTTCGCCGTCCGCGGCCTCTCCCGCGACGGCCACCGGGCGCTGCGCGCCGCCGGCGTCCCGTGGGCCGACCCGGACCGGCAGTACGGCCGGCTCTGCGCCAGTCTCGACATGGCCGCCCGGTACGGCCTGACCACCGTCGTGGAACCGCAGAACTCCCTGGACGACCTGGCCCTGTTCGAGCGGGCCATCGCCGAGGGCCGGCTGCGCTCGCGGCTGGTCGCCGCGCTGTTCCACCCGCGCGGCACCACCGCGGCGGAGCTCGCGGAGTTCGCCGCGGCCGCCCGCCGCCACGACGGCGACCGGTTCCGGGTCGGTCCGCTCAAGCTGTACATCGACGACGTGGTGGAGCCGCACACCGCCGCCCTGCTGGAGCCGTACGCGGGCCACCACAGCCACCGCGGCGAGACCTTCTACCCCGCCGAGGAGTTCGCCGAGGTGCTGGCGGGCCTCGACGCGGCCGGCTTCCAGGCCTTCGTGCACGCCACCGGCGACCGGGGCATCCGGACGGTCCTGGACGCCGTCGAGCACGCCCGCCGGGTCAACGGCGCCCGCGACGCCCGCCACCAGGTGGTCCACGTGGAGTGCCTCGACCCGGCCGACGTGCCGCGCTTCGCCGAACTCGGCGTGGTCGCCTGCATGCAGCCCCGGCACTGCTCGCCCGACATCGCCGGGCCGGGCCGCGACTGGGCCGAGGCCGTCGGTGAGCAGCGCTGGTCCAAGGCCTGGCCGATGCGCAGCCTCCAGCAGGCCGGTGCGGTGCTGGCCTTCTCCAGCGACTGGAACGTCGCCGAGATGGACCCGCTCGTCGGCCTCTACACCGCCGTCACCCGCCAGGGCCTGGACGGCGGCGAGCCCTGGATGCCCGGCGAGACCGTCTCCCTGGCCGCCGCCCTGCGCGGCTACACGCTGGGCAGCGCCTACGCCAACTTCCTGGAGGACAGCCTGGGTTCGATCACCCCGGGGAAGCTGGGCGACCTCGTCCTGCTCTCCGAGGACCTCTTCGCGCTGGACCCGAAGGCCATCCTGGACACCCGGGTCGACCTCGGCGTCGTCGGCGGCGAGGTCGTCCACCGGGCCGGCTGACGCCCGGGCCCGCCGCCGCCGCCCCGGCCGCGGCAGCGGGCCCCGGCACAGGCCTGCGGCCCCCGGCTCAGCCCAGCGGGACCGCCTCGGCGAGCAGCCGGTAGGAGTCGAGCAGCGCGGCCCGGTCGTGGGTGCTGGTGGTCACCAGGTACTCGTCGGCCCCGGTGCGCTCCATCAGCGCGCGGAGCTCGGCGACGGCCTGCGCCGGGGTGCCGGCGATGTGCCCGCCCAGCGCCTGCTGGTAGGCGGCGCGCTCGCGCGGGCTCATCTCCCGGTCCAGCACCTCCCCGGCCGGGAGCAGCGGCGGGAACTCGCCATGGGTGCGGGCGTAGGCGCTCGACCAGGCCTCGGCGACCAGCAGCTCCGCGGCCCGCTCGGCACTCCCGGCCACCGCCACCGTGCCCGAGACCACGACGTAGGGCTCCGGTGCCTGCGCCGAGGGGCGGAACCGGGCCCGGTAGCGGTCGATGGCGGCGAGCATCCGGTCCGGCCCGTGCGCGGCGGCGATGACCAGCGGAAGCCCGGCGTCGGCGGCGAGGTCGGCGCCCGCACCGGTGGCCAGCACGAAGGCGGGGACGTGCAGCCCCTCGGCGGGCCGGGCGTGCACGTCGCGGTGGGTGCGCGGCGACCCGTCGAAGTAGCCCAGCAGCTCGGCGAGCTGCTCCGGGAAGCGGTCGGCGGCGTCCTTGTCCCGGCCGAGCGCCCGCCGGACGCCGTCCGTGAAGGCCACCGAGCGGCCCAGTCCCATGTCGATCCGGCCGGGGAAGAGCGCGGCGAGCACCCCGAACTGCTCGGCCACCACCAGCGGCTGGTGGTTGGGGAGCATCACGCCGCCCGTCCCGACCCTGATCCGCGTCGTGGCGGCGGCCACCGCCGCGGCCAGCACCGTCGGCGCCGAACCGGCCACCCCCGGCACGCCGTGGTGCTCCGACACCCAGAACCGGTGGTAGCCCAGCCGCTCCACCTGCTGCGCGAACGCCACCGTCTCGCGCAGCGCCCGCGCCGGCTCCTCGCCCTGTCGCGTCCTGGAGCGGTCCAGTACGGAGAGGCGGATCGTCGTCGCGTCGGTGGCCATGTGGGCAGTAACGATCACCGGCGCGGGTCGCATTCCCCGCGCTGTCCCGTCCCCGGCGCTGCCCCCCCTTCCCCCCGCTGCCGGATTCCCCGCGCTGTCGGAGCCGTCTGTTTGGCTGGCGCCCATGAGCGACGCCGCACAGATGTGGATCACCGCCGTCCCTGCCGAGTCGGGGCCCGGCTCGGCTGCTCAGCTCCGCTGGAAGAACTCCACCTCCGCCAGGGCGAGGTGGCGGTCGCCGTCCAGCCCTGCGGGGGCGTCGAGGGTCAGCCGGATCGTGGTGGCGTCGCTGATGCCGGTCTCGAAGGTCTGCGGACCGGGCTTGTCGCTCAGGGTCAGCGTCTTGAGGACCTTCCGGCCGTCCGACGCCGTCACCTCCATGCCGATCCGGAGCGCCCGGCCCTCGCGGGCGTAGTCCTCGGGCGCGGTCGAGGCGCCGTTGGTGACGATCACGGCCACCAGGCGGAACGGCTTGGCGAAGGTGTACGTCACCGAGGCGCCCGGCGCGGGCGCACCCCAGTAGCGGTTGCTGAGTCCGTCCGTGGCGTCGCCGGCCGGGTGCCCGGGCACCTCGGCGCTCGCCGCCACGCGAACCGGGGTCACCGCCTTGCTCTTGCCCAGCTTGTCCCGGGTGTCCTCGATCAGGCTCCGGCCGGCCGGCAGCAGCAGGAAGCCGCCCGCGCACAGGGCCAGCACCACGGCCAGGATCACCAGGAAGCGCGTCGTGCGGCCCGAGCCGGCCCGGGTCCGGCGGCGCAGCGGCCAGATCGTCCGCCACCAGGGCAGCGGCGGCGGGGTCGTGCCGGGCGTGAGCGGGGTCGCGCAGCGGCGGCAGAAGCGGCGGTCGGGCGGGTTGGGCGTGCCGCAGGAGGGGCAGGGCGCTCCGGCGCCGTCCTCGTCCACCGGGACGGGTCGGACGACCGGGCGCGGCGCGACGGCCTTCGCGGGCTGCACGGGCTGCGGCGAGTCGGGCGGCGGTGAGTCCGGTGGCGGGGATGCTCTCGGCGCGGCTGCCTTCGGGACGGCTGCCTTCGGGGCGGCTGTCCGAGGGGCTGACGTCCGACGGGCCGGGGTCTGCGGGGTCGATGCCTGCGGCGCGGCGGCCTCCGCCTGGGCGGCGGCCTCCGGTGCGGCGGCGGGCTCCGTCGGGGGACCGCCGTCCGGGGTCGTGGCGGCACCCGGCGGCGTGGATGCCGGGGACGCCGGGGCGGCGGGGGCGGTCGAGGTGTCCGACCAGCCCAGGTAGGAGCCGCAGTTGCCGCAGAAGCCGTCCGTCGGACCGTTGGACGCCCCGCACACGGGACACTCGCGCATCGCCGTCACCCCTCCTCACCCGCGGGCGGCCCCGACAGGACCTCCACCCGGCAGACCGTGTGGACCGGGCACAGGCTCCGGACCAGTGAGCGGACCCGTTCCGCGTCCACCTCGTGCGCCTCTCCCCCGCGCCGCGGCCACACCCGTACGAGGACCTCCTCGGCCGGGGCGGGCGGCAGCGCGGCACCGGCCGTGGCCGACCAGGCGGCCCCGCCGTCCCCGCTGACCTCGGCGGACACGCCCAGCACCAGGCGCAGGGCCTCGACCAGGCCGCGCCGGGTGCCGCGCCAGCGGTGCAGTTCCACCGCGCGGGCCACCGCCTCGCGCCGCAGCTCCACCGGCCAGTCGGGGTCGTCGGCGCCGCCCACCCAGGTGGCCAGCCAGGCCAGGAAGTCGGCCGGGGCCAGCCGCGGGTCGAAGTACGAGGGCAGGTTGTCGAGGGTCGTGAACACCGGGGCCAGCACCGTGTCCAGGCCCGCGGTGAACCGCTGCGCGAAGTCGTCGTCGGCGTACAGCGCGGGCAGCTGCTCGCCGATCGGGTACCGGCTGGGCAGTCCCGGTACGGCGGCCCGGCTCATCCGCGCACCTCCGGCTCCCGGGCGGTCACGACCACCTGGTGCTGGTAGGAGAAGACCAGCGCGCCCGCGCCGACGTCGATCCGGTCGACCGGAGCGCCGCGCCGGCCGGTGACCGGGTCGGCGGCGAACAGCAGGATCTCCTCCACCAGCACGTCCCCGACCGCGCGTTGCAGCACGCCGAACACCTCCCCGTACTGCACGGGCCGCCCGAACGGCCAGCCCGTCCCGTCGGGCCCGCCGCGCAACGGGTCGAGGTGCCGGAACAGCGCGGCGAGCGCCGCGTCGCGCACCCGGTCGGTGTCCGCGGCCGGTGCCGAGAGCCGGGCGACGACGGTGACGCCCTGGTAGACGGGCGGCTCGACGACGAGCCGGGTGCCGATCAGGCGCCGCTCGTCGAGGGCCGCGGTGATCCTGGCGAGGACCTGGTCGGAGGGGATCAGCTGCTCGAAGCGCAGCCGGTCGCCGCGGTCGGCCACCGCGTCCGGCACCACCAGGACCCGGACCGCGCCCGGGCCCGCGTCCCGGTCGGGCAGACAGCGGACCCGGAGCACGGAGGGTGCCGCCTGCCGGGCGATGATCTCGTGGTCCTCGGCGGTCACCGCGCGCTCCTGCATGCGCAGCGCCTCCGGTGCCCGCAGCTTGGCGTTGTCGATCGTCTCCCCCGCGACACCGCCGCGCGCCGCCTCCCGGTTGGTGACCCGGGCGACGTACGGGACGGAGCTGCGCAGGACGGAGACCGCGCCGCGGGAGACGTTGCCCGCCGGGCCGCCGCCGGTGCGGTAGCGGGCCACCCGGATCCGGGCGCCCTTGGAGGGCACGGCCCCGCACGGGCGCAGCGTGCCGTCGGCCTCGCGCAGCACCGGGGGGAACGCGAACTCGCCGGTGGTGGCGTCCACCCGGACGTGCCGGTCGGCCGGCCCGGAGCGCCCGAAGTGCTCCACCACCTCCCAGCGCTGCCACCCGTCCGGCGAGGACACCTCCACCACCGGGGGCTCCCCGTCGAGCAGCACGGGCGGGCGGCCGAGCCGGAAGGACTGCCCCGCCACCCCCTCCGACACGCCGAGCGGTACGTCGGCCACCCGCTCGGCGTGCTCCACGGCCGTCGTGCCGCCGACGGTGAAGACGGCGGCCTCGCGCACGGTCGGCGACTCCGAGTAGAACGGCTGGCCCGGCTCCGCCTCGGTGACCCGGCAGCGCAGCCAGCCCGCGCGGGTGCCGCTGACCAGCGACGCCGTGTGTCCTGCCGGGACGTACACGATGACCTCGCCGGGCCGGTTCAGCCCGCCGGTGCTGTCGGAGCCGGTCTCGCAGCGCTGCCACCGGCCGCCGTCCCACGCCTCCCACACCAGCGGGGGCTGGCGCGGGTCGACGCCGACGCCCTCGACGCGGCTGTCGAGGCGTACCGCGACCACGCAGCGCGGCACCGCCGTCGGCAGGCCGAACAGCAGCGCGTCGCCGGGCTCGGGCGCGGCCTGGAAGCACGGGATGTCCCGGCCCTCGGCCAGCGCGGCCGTCCGGTCGGTCTGCTCTCCGCCGCGGTGCGCGGTGACCAGCCGGGTCAGCTCGCTCGGCACGATGCGCAGGTCGTCGGTGGTGGCGAAGACCACGGCCTCCTCGGTCTCGCCGGCCGCGGTCGTCACCTCGGTGCCCGCGGGCAGCGTCACCGTGTCCGGTTGGGGCGCCGACAGCCAGAAGTCGACGTCGGCGACGGCGGCCGACGGCGGGTAGAGCCGGATGCCCAGCAGGTCCAGGAAGGCCAGGTAGTTCTTGTCCGGGACCCGGTTCAGCCGGTACAGCAGCTGGTCCACGAGGTAGGCGAACGTCTCGATGAGGGTGACGCCCGGGTCGGAGACGTTGTGGTCGGTCCACTCCGGGGCGCGCTGCTGCACGTACCGCTTCGCCTCGTCGACGAGCTGCTGGAACCGTCGGTCGTCCAGGTTGGGAGAAGGCAGGGCCATCAGTCCGCGACCGTTTCCTCGGTCCCCTCCTCGGAGGGGATCGTGTAGAAGGGGAAGACCAGGTTGCGCCGGTCGTTGGTGGTGCGCACGGTGTAGCGCACGTCGATGTAGAGGGTGCCCGCCTCCACCGCGTCGAAGGCCACGACGACCTCGTCCACGGCGATCCGGGGCTCCCAGCGCTCCAGCGCCTCGCGCACCTGCTGGGCGATCCGCCCGGCGAGGGCGCCGTCGCCGGGGGCGAAGACGTACTCGTGGATGCCGCAGCCGAAGTCGGGCCGCATCGGCCGCTCGCCGGGCGCGGTGCCCAGCACCAGCCGGATGGCCTCCTCCAGCTCCTGCTCCCGCTCGACCATGGCGATGCCGCCGGTCGGCCCGACCCGCAGCGGGAACGCCCAGCCGCGCCCGATGAACCGTTCGCTCATCACACGCCTCCGATCAGCACGTTCATGGCGCCGGTCAGGACCATCGCGCCGCACGCCGTCTGGTCGCGGGCCCGCGCGGCGGGCAGCCCGCCGATCAGCACCAGGCCCGCGGTGGCCGCGGCCGGGTTGGGCATGAGCACGTTGCCCGGTCCCAGGGCCGCGTGCGGCGGCACCGGGCAGACGTGCAGGCTGCCCACCACGGCGGCGGGCTGCCCGCCGATCAGCACCGTCGCCACCTGCGCGGCGGCGCCGGGCGGCGGGGTCGCGACCCGGCCACCGTGGTTGGTGGGGTCACCGGTACGGGCTGCGGCTGGCATCGGGGGCTCCTCGGGGAGAACGGTCGGGGCGGCATGGAGAAGTGACGAGGCGTCAGTTGATCCTGATGAGGCGGGCCTTGAGGACGGCGAGCAGTCCGCCGTCGACGGAGACGTCCGCCGTCCCGGACACCTTCACCGACCGGCCGCCGATGCTGACCCCGGCCGTGCCGTCGATGTCCACCTGCCGGCCGGTCACCTTCACGGTGCCCTGCCGGGCGTCGAGCGTGATGCCGTCCCGGTCCAGCAGGACGGAGGTCAGCGGGCGGTTGCGTCCCGCGTAAACGGTGAGCTCGATCCGGTCCCGGCGGTCGTCCAGGCGGACCTCCAGCCGCTCGTCCCCGGTCACCAGCCGCAGCCCGGAGGGGCCCGGCGCCGGCGCGTCCAGCAGCTCCACCCGGTGGCCCGAACGCGACACCACCGAACGGCGGTTGACCTTGCCGCTGGTCGCGTCGACCAGCGGCACGTCGTGCGGCGAGGGCTGGTCCACCCCGTTGTAGAGCCCGCCGATGACGTACGGGCTGTCCAGCAGGCCCTGCTCGAACCCGACCAGCACCTCGTCGTTGACCTCGGGGCTCACCACACCGCCGCCGCCCTTGCCGCCCCACTGGACGGTGCGCACCCAGTCGGTGACGTACGTGTCGTCCAGCCAGGGGAACTTCAGGCGCACCGCGCCGCGTTCGGAGCCGTTCGGCTCGCGTACGTCCGTCACCACGCCGATCGCCAGACCGGGGATGCGCGGGCCGCGCCCCGGGGCGTTGGCGCCGGTCACCAGGCCTGCCAGCGAGCGGTCCGGGCTGGCGCTGACCCACACGGTCGTGCGGTAGCCGCCGTGCGGCTCCAGCACGTGCTGCACGGCCGTCGCCGTGTACCGGCCGGAGAACGCCTCGCCCACGTTGCCCAGCGCCACCGGCTTGCCCGCCCGCAGCAACGGATTGCCCTCGGCCACCGCCTCCAACTCGCCGAACCCTGCGCTGACCTGGGCCGCCGCCGCACGGGCGGCCGCCGTCGTCTCCGCCTGCGTCCGGTACGGGGTGTCGGTGACCGCCACGGCCGAGGTCCCGAAGCGGGCGGCGGCCCCGGGGGCGAGACCCGGCACCACGGTGTCGCTGACCACGGACGGCTGCTCGGCGACCAACGGCCGCTTCGTGGCGACGTCCCAGCCGCGCACCTGCACCTTCGAGGCCCCGTCGGCGGCCGACAGCGCGGCCCGCAGCGCCAGGAGGTTGCGCCCGTACTCCAGGACCATCGGGTTGAGCATGGCCGACGTCGACGGGGAGGGCGCCCCGGACGCCTTCGCGGGCCGGGTGAACTGGAGCAGGCCCTTGTCGTCGACGCGCACCTGCGCACCGCTCTCGGCCGCGAGGAACTGCAGGAAGTCCCAGTCGGAGACGTTCGCCTGGGACAGCTGCCGGTACGTCACCGGCGCGGCCTCCACCCTCCCGACGGCCAGGCCCGCGCCCGCGGCCACCTTCCGGACGATGGCCGCGGCCGTCATGTTCCGGTACGCGACGACCTTGCGGCCGCGCTGGAGGCGGTGGGCCTTGGAGTAGGCGCGGACGACGGTGAACGAACCGGTGCGGTCCCGGTCGATCTCCAGGGCCGTGACCTCCCCGTTGAACAGCCGCTCCCGCGCCTGCCCCTTCGCGGTCGTCACCGACACGCGCAGCGGGGAGCCGATGGTGATGCCGGTGGCGCGCAGGAACTCGTGGTCGGGATCGCGGTAGGTGAGCACGGCGGTGTCCGGCAGGCCGACGTTCTCGTCGACCACACAGCTCACCAGCTGCGCCGCCCAGATCTGCGGCAGTTCGCCGGGCGCCTCCACGATCGGGTCGGCCGCGAACGACCTGCCCCCGGAATCGAACCCGCTCACCGTTCCCCCTCGCTGTCGCCGTGTCCGCTGCGGTGTTCGCTGCCGTACCCGTGCCCGTCGGCGTGCCCGGCGCCGTAGCCGTGCCCGTCGCCGTACCCGTAGCCGTCGCCGGCACCGTAGCCGTGCGCGTAGCCGTCGCCGGTCTCCCGGGCGGTCTCCTCGTCCCGCAGGCCCGGCACCACCAGCTCGGTGCCGGGGGCGAGCGCCATCGGGTCGTCGATGCCGTTCGCCTCCGCGATGGCCCGCCAGGCCGTCGCGTTGCCGTACTCGCGCCAGGCCAGCATCGCCAGGCTGTCGCCCGCCACCACGGTGTGCGTGCTGCGGGCGGTGCGCGCGCCGGACGTCGGGTTCTGGCCCGGTGCGTCGACGCTCGCCTCCTCGATGGACAGCGAGCAGGTCGCCCGCAACGGCTTCCCGTCCACGTCGAAGAGCGTGTACGAGACCGACAGGTTCGACAGCACCCCGTCGAACGAGGTGGTCCGGGCGCTGCCCCACTCGAAGCGCACCCAGGGGCTCGCCGGTTTCTTGCGGCCGAGACTGGCCGGGGTCGGCACGCACGCCTTCATCAGCTTCTCCACCGCCTGCTCCACCGAGTCGTCATGGGTGGCGGTGGCGTCCAGGAAGACCTCCAGGCTCAGGGTGCGCGGGCCGCTGCCCACGAACTCGGGCAGCGCCGACTGCCCCGCCATCCGGGACGGGGACCTCCGCCACTCGGTGGTCTTGCCCAGTTGCAGGGTCGAGGGGTTGAACTGGAGGTCCAACCGGGCGATCGTCCCGCCGGGCTTGGCCCCGACCGAGGCCGGGGGCTCCTTCAGGGTGAGCTGGGCCCTGGCGCGGCTGGCGCGTGCCGATGAGGCCATGGCGTGGGCTTCCTTCCGGAGCGGCGGCGGTCGGGTCGGGCGGTGATCGGGTCAGGCGGTGATCGGGTCGGGCGGTGATCGGACGTGGCGCGGGGGCGGTGGTCGGACGCTCAGGCGGGGACCAGGCCCGCGTGGGCGATCTCCAGGGTCTCCACCGCGGCCGCGGAGTTGGCGGGATCGAAGGACGGCCCCTGCCAGCGGACCGGGACGATCCCGAACACCTGCCAGCTGATGATCCGGCTCAGGTCGGGCCGCAGCGCCACGATCTCGCCGTCCTTCGGCTCGACCCGCCGCAACGTCTCGTCCAGCCAGCGGCCGATCTTCGCCGTGTCGGCGGTGACCGGCCGGGTGAAGGTGATGTTCGACCAGGTCACCCGGCCCGGGAGCTGCCAGGTGAAGCCGTTGTTGCCGCCCTCGGCGTAGCTCTCCATCTCGACCTCGGCGCCCATGCCGGAGCAGGTGTGGAAGGCACCCAGGTCGTTGCCGCCGATCGCCAGCCGGAAGAACACGCTGGTCGCGAAGATGTTGTCGGTCATCGGTCCGTCGTCCGTTTCTCGTTCGTGCGGGTGCTCAGCGGCGCCCGTCGAAGGGCCTGCCCGCGCGTTCCCGGCCGCGCCGCAACTCGGTGCGCAGCAGACGGGCGACCGGGTCGAGCAGGCGGCGTGCCAGGTCGTCCAGGTCGAGGTCGCCGCCCTGCGGTACGGCCTCGCGCGGGCTTCCGCCGGGTCGGCCGGAGGCGGTGGCCCGCGGGGCCGTGGCGGAGGCGGTGCCCGGCGTGGTGCCGGAGGCCGGGGCCGGGGCGGAGGCTGGGGCCGGGGTGGTCCGGACGGCGCCCCCGGTACTGCCGGTGTCGCGTTGCACGGAGGGCGGGAGCGAGGACGGGGGCGCGGCCGACTGGGGTGCCGCCGACGGGGCTCCCGGGGTGCGGACGGGGTCCGGCGTCCTCGGCCGTAGCAACGGCACCACGGGTACGGGCCGCGTCGAGTGCTCGGCCGGGGCCGGCTGGACCACGAGCGGCGGCGCGTGCGGGGTGGTCACGGGCAGGGGACCGGACGCGCGCCGGGGTTCGGACGCGGACACCGGGTGCGGGGCGTGGGGACCGTGCGGGGCATGAGGACCGTGCGGGCCGGGAGGCACGGCGGCTCGCTGGACATGCTGCGGTGCGGCGGTGGAGGGCGGGGCGGCCCAGCGTGCCGCGACCACGGGACGGCTCGCCGCGCGCGGGGCGGCGACGGGGGCTGTCGCGCTCCCCATGTCCCGGCCGCTGCCGAGGGTCAGGGGCCGGGCCGCGAGAAGTTGGACGCTGCGCTGGAGAGCGGCCGGCGCATGACCCGGGGCCCCGGCCCGACCGGCGAGGACGAGCGGGACGGGCCCGGTCGCCCGGGCCGTTGCGGGTGCGGGTGCGGGTGCGGGTGCGGGAAATCCGGCAGGAACTCCGGCGGGACCGTTGGCCGGGCCGCCGCGTCGAGGCGCGGAAGCCGGGGGCGCGGAAGCCGGAGACACGGAGGCCGGGGACGCGGGCTGCTGTCCCGGTGCCGGTCGCGACAGGGGTGTGCGCTGGACGGCGAACGGGGAGGCGGGTCGCGCAGCGGTCGGCGGCATCGCGGGCAGCGGCGCCCCCAACCCGGTGCGCGGACGCCCCGCAACCCGGCCCGGGCCGCTCTCGGCGGCCGGGGCGTCCGTCTGCCGCTGCACGATGGGCAGGGCCGCCCCCGAGGGCGTGGCCGTGGAGGAGGGTTCACCGGCCCGCACATGACCGGCCGCGTGACCGACCACGTGACCGGCCGCGCGGGTGCCCAAGGGCTCGGCAGTGGCGGGGAGTTCGGTCAGCGGCGCACCGAGCACCGGACGGCCGACCGTACGCTGCACGGGCGTGTCGCCGAGCGGCGGGCGATCCGCGGCACGCTCTGCGGGCGCCCCGGATGCGGTCTCCGCCAGGCGCTGGACGATGGGCATGACCGGTGCGGGCGCGGAGATGTCCGGCCCCAAGGTGGCGCTGGGGGTTGGGAGTTCGACCACCGGCGCACCGAGGGATGGCCGGTCGGCGGCCCGCTGCACGGGTGCGTCGCCCGACGTCCCGCGGCTCGCGACGCGCTGCACGGGCGCGTCGGTCGGGCTCTCGGGCGGGCTCTGCGCCGGGCGCTCGACCACGGGCAGGACCGGTGCGGGAGCGGGGGCGGTCAGCCCTGAAGACTCGGCGGGGAGGGAGAGTTCGGCCCCCGACGCACCGAGAGCCGGACGATCGGCCGCACGCTGCACGGGCGCACCGGACGGGCCGCCCTCCGCCAGGCGCTGGACGACGGGCACGACCGACCCGGGATCGGAGGCGGACAGTCCCGAAGGCGCAGCGGGGGCGGCGAGTTCGGCCCCCGACGCGCCGAGGGCCGGACGAGCCGCCGCACGCTGCACAGGCGCACCGGACACGCCCTCCGCCAGGCGCTCGACCAAGGGCATGGCCGGCACGGGAGCAGAGGTGTCCATCCCCACATGCGCGACAGGGGCGGAGGGTTCGGCCGCCGGGGCGCCGAGGGCCGGACGGTCGGCCGCGCGCTGCACAGACGCGTCGCCCAGCGGTGGGCGGCTCGCCGTACCCTGCGCGGGTGGCGTGACGGGCTGGTCGGGGACCGCCTCCGCCTGCCGCTGGACGACGGGCATGGCCGGTGCGGGAGCGGGCGCGGCCGCTCCCGAGGGCACGGCGGGGAGCGGGACTTCGGTCGGCGGCGCGCCGGGCGGCACAGCGTCGGCCGCACGCAGCACAGGCGCCTCAGGAGGCGGACCGCCGACGTGTGCCGGGGGTACCGCGGGACGGACGGCGGGCACCCGGCGCCTGGGCGCGGCAGGCACCGGGGCGACGGTCAGCGACCGGCCGACAGGGCGCGTCCGCACCACGGCGTGGGCCGATTCGGCGCGGCCCACGGGGGCGTCCTCGCCCGGGCGACCGGGACTGACGTCCTTCGCGGTGGCCACGTCCCCGCCCGACCGGCGGCCGGTGGTGGTGGCGGCGGCCGGGCCGGACCCGGTTCCGGCTGCGGCCCGCTGCACAAGCGGGCCGGACGGGCCGGGCAGACCGGACGGGGCCGCCGGGGCGCCGCCGCCGGAGGAGCCGGGGACCACCGCGATCCGGCGGACCAGCGGGAGCCGCGCGGGCGCCGGTGTACGGCCGCCCCCGGCCGGGGACACGGCACTCACCGCGGCCCGCTGGACGGCATGGGCGCCGTCCGCGCCGAGCACGCCCGCCGACTGCACGGCAGCGGAGCGCGTGGGCGCGGACTGCGCGAGCGTGGGATGCGTGGGTGTGGGATGCGTGGGTGTGGACTGCGCGAGCGTGGAATGCGTGGGCGCAAGGCCACGGGTACCAGGCGCACCGCCCGCCGCCCCGGCCCCGGACCCGGCACCCGAGGGGAGCTCCCGCCCGCCACCGGACCGGGCCGCCCCGGCCGCAGGCGAGGCCTGCGCGGACACGGGAGCGCCCATCACCGAAGCACCCGAACCCGAACGCGAACCCGAACCCGAACCCGCCGTACCAGTACCCGACGCACTCGCACCCGAAGGCCGCGAGGCCTGCGCGCCGGGCGCAGCCGGCATCTCCACCCCCGGCGCGGCGTCCGCGTCGGACGACGGGTGCAGCGCCCTGAGCAGCAGCGGGCCGCCGCCGCTGTGGGTGGAGGTGGAGTGTGCGGCGGCAGGGCGGGCGACGCCGCGGACGAGGCCGGCCGGGGCGGTCGGCAGCAGGGCGTGGGCGAGGCCGGTGTCGAAGGACGGATCGCGCCAGGCGGCCAGCCCGTCCCGGAAGGCGAGCCCGTCGCTGACACCCATCGGCGTGCGGGACACGGTCAGGAGGGGCGGCGTAGTACGGCGCCAGCCGCCGTCCCAGTCCGCGGGCACGCCCGTGCCCCGGACGGCGGCGGCCTCCTGGACCGCACCCGCGGCACCCGCGCCCACTCCGCCGACACCGGCACCCGCGCCGGCACCCGCCGCGCCCGCACCGCCCGCACCGCCCGAGGGCGCGGCGGCCGGCGCGGCCGCGCGCCGACGCACCCTGTCCCGCCACGCCATCTGCTCAACCACCTTCGTTCATACGGGCGTTGATACGAGCTATCTCGGTGACCCACTGCCGGCGTTCGCCGTGGGTGAGGTCGAGGATCTCGTCGCGCTGCCAGTGGAAGTGGTAGGCGATGTACGCGATCTCCTCCCTGAGTCGGGGGAGCGCGTACGTCACGATTCCCCCAGGCGCCCACCGGAGAGGTCGACCTCGAAGCCGCCTTCGCAGTGCGGGCAGGTGACCGCCGCGCGGGTGTGGCCCTCGCTGTTGACGCGCCGGTAGAAGTCCTGGAGGAACGCGACGTCCGTCGCGTACATCCGCTCCACGACCCCGGCGTGCACGTCGGTGACGGTGCCCAGCCGGGTGATGACCTGGCTGAGCAGCACCACGCTCAGGTACGCCGGGTTCTCCTTGACCCGCAGGTCGATCTGGGGCCGCAGCTCGTCGCGCGCGGTGGCCAGGCGCATCGAGCCGTGCCGGTGCAGGGTGCCCGCCTCGTCCACGTACCCGCGCGGCAGTTCGAACTCGAACTCGGTGCGCAGTGCGTGCTCCTCGCGCGGCGCCGGAGCGGCGCCGGAGGGTGCCGCGGCCGGCGCCGGGGCCTGGGCCTGGGCGGGCGCCGTGACCTGGAGGATCTCCTCCAGGTTGCCCGCCGTCACCGTACGTCGCCTCATTCGACGATGATCTCCTCGAACACGATGGTCACGGACTCGGTGGCCGCGGCGGACTCGCCGGCCTTGAGGGAGGGGCCCTCCCACTTGGAGGCCCACCCGTTCATCAGCTGGATACGGCGGACGGTCTCGCCCGTGGAGTCCTTGATCTCGATGGTGAGGTTCTGCCGAGCGGTGTCGACGGCCCCGTTGTTCAGGGTCTCCTTGATCCACTTGGTGAACTCGCTGCTCTTGTCGAGTCCCCGCGTGATCGTGACCTCGCCGGCCTGGCGGGCCCCGGGCTGCTTGCGGATGATCTGCTTGCCGTCCTTGCTGACCTGACGGACCTCGACCACCTCCTCCTCGACGGTCAGCCCGCTGATCTCCTGGATCGACTCGACCAGGTAACCACCGAGCTGTACGCCGAAGATATGGGTGGAAAGCGCATCGCCCTCTGCCATGACTGTCTGTCACCTTTCCTTGCTGATCGTCCCGGCCGTCCCGGCCGACCCGGCTGCCCCGGGTATCGCGGATGTCGCGGACCCGCAGGTCACTCGTCGATCAGGCTGGTGCTGTCGGAGAACTGCGCCAGCCGGAACACCACGAACTCGGCCGGCTTGACCGGCGACACACCGATCTCGCAGATCACGCGGCCCTGGTCGATCGACTCCTGCGGGTTGTTGTCCCGGTCGCACTTGACGTAGAACGCCTCCGCCGCCGTCCGGCCGAACAGCGCGCCGCCCCGCCACTCCTCCGTGAGGAACGCGGTGACGTTGCGCCGGATGCTCGACCAGAGCCGGTCGTCGTTCGGCTCGAAGACCACCCACTGGGTGCCCAGCAGGATGGACTCCTCCAGGTAGTTGAAGAGGCGGCGCACGTTCAGGTAGCGCCAGGCCGGGTCGGAGGAGAGGGTGCGGGCGCCCCAGATCCGGATGCCCCGGCCGGGGAACGCCCGGACGCAGTTCACCCCGATCGGGTTGAGCAGGTCCTGCTCGCCCTTGCTCAGGCGCAGTTCGAGGTCGACCGCGCCGCGGATCACCTCGTTGGCCGGGGCCTTGTGCACCCCGCGCTCGGCGTCGCTGCGCGCCCACACGCCGGCGATGTGGCCGCTCGGCGGGACGGTCGTGTTACGCCCGGCGGCCGGGTCGAAGACCCGGATCCACGGGTAGTAGAGGGTGGCGTAGCGGGAGTCGTAGCCCGCCTCGTCGTTGCGCCAGGTGCGTACCTGCTGCGCGGAGAGGCCGGGCGGGGCGTCCAGGACGGCGACCCGGTCGCCCATCTGCTCGCAGTGCGAGATCACGGCGAGCTGGACGGTGCGCACGCCCTCGGCGTCGATGTCGCCGCGCTGGTGGGCGCCCATCAGGTCGGGCACCGCGACCATGGTGATCTCGTCGATGGTCTCCAGTGCCGCGAGCCCGGTCCGGGCCGCCGCGTCGCCGATGTACTCGGCCGGGTCGAGCCGGCCCGCCCCGCCCTGGCCGGCGGCCGGCGCGGGCACGGCGGCGGGGGCGTCGGGCAGGGCCACGGTCTGGCTCGCGGGCCGGCTCTGGGTGGCGCCGCGCTGCTCGGTGACCTCGATCAGCGCCGAGGCGCGGGCCTGGGTGACGAGGTAGCCCTTGACGTTCCTGCGGGCGGACACCTCGTAGGTCTCGGCCACCGGCCCATCGCGGCGGACCAGCAGCTTGAACCGGTCCTCGGGCGGGTTCTCGCCGTCCGCGTCGGTGATCTCCACCGACACGCCGGTGACGCCCGGCCGGACCGCGAGCAGGAACCCGCCGAGCTCGACGGGCTCCGCCGCGCGCTGCTCGGGGCCCGCCGCGGCGGCCGACGCGGAGCCGTCCCGGTCGGAGCCGCCGACCCGGACGACGTACGCGGCGCCGCCGCCGTTGGCGAAGTACCCGTAGACCGCGTGGGGCAGGTAGGCGCCCTCGGTGAACCCGCCGAAGCCCTGGGAGTACTGGTCCCAGCTGGTCACGAGCGTCGGCTCGTGGAACGGGCCGCTCTGGGCGAACCCGACGAACGCGGCGACGGCGGTGCCGACCCCTTCGATCGGGCGAGCACCGGACTGCACCTCCTCCACGTACACACCCGGGGTGAGGTACGTCGGCATGCTCGCTCCTTCGTGTCGCTGGTCTTCGGTCCGGGATCTTCGGCCCGGCTCTGCGGATTCCGTCGGGCTCCGTCGGAACCCGCCGGAACCCGTCGGGCTTCTGTCGTGGCCCGTCCACAGCCTTTCCGGCGGCCGTCGCCGGTGGGAGGGGCCTGGGGACCTGCCCGGGGGCAAGTGCGCTGCCCTCCCCGGCCGCCGCGCCGACCCGGCGGCCGCCCCCGGCTCAGACCCGCGTGACCTGCGCCACGTACGGTCCGAACTCACCCTCCAGGACCAGCCGGCCGAGCTTGCGGTACTCCTGCGCGACCGCCGTCACCACCTGGGCCATCGTCACCGGTTCACCCGACTCCGCGGCGAAGTACGCGGCCGTCACCGCGCAGGCCCGGATGGAGCCTCCGGCCAGCTCGAACCGGTCCGCGCAGAAGCCGAGGTCGAGGTCGTCGGCCCGGGGCACCCGGTCGCCCAGACAGCGGTCCCAGAGGGCGAGGCGCTGGGCGGCGTCGGGCACCGGGAAGTCCGCGATCACGTCCAGCCGGCGGGTGAAGGCCTCGTCCAGGTTGGCGCGCAGGTTGGTGGTCAGGACGGCGATGCCGTCGAAGGACTCCATCCGCTGGAGCAGGTACGCCGACTCCATGTTGGCGTGCTTGTCGTTGGCGTCCTTGACCTCCGAACGCTTGCCGAAGATCGCGTCGGCCTCGTCGAACAGCAGCACCGCGTTGACGGCCGAGGCCTCGGTGAAGATCCGCTCCAGATTCTTCTCGGTCTCACCGACGTACTTGTCGACCACCGTGGAGAGGTCCACCACGTACAGGTCCATGCCCAGGTCGGCCGCCACCACCTCGGCCGACATCGTCTTCCCGGTACCGGACGGACCGGCGAACAGTGCGATCACCCCGCGCCCGCGCCCGCCGCCGGGCCGCATGCCCCACTGCCCGAGCACCTGCTCGCGGTGGCGGGCGCGCACCGCGAGCTCCCACAGGCTGCGGTGGGTGGGGGCGGGGAGCACCAGGTCGTCCCAGCCCACCGCGGGCTCGACCCGGCGGGCGAGGCGGGCGAGTCCCGCGCCGTTCTGGGCCCGTACGGCGGTGCGCAGGTCCTCGGCGGAGACCGGACGGCCGTCGAGCGCGGCCGTGCGCACCGCGGTCCCGGCGGCGCGCCGCAGCTGCCCGGCGTCGAGGCGGTGCGCGGCGACGGACCGGGCGAGCGCGTCGGTCCCCGCGCCGCGCTCCTCGTCGGTCCCCGCACCGCGCCCCTCCCCGGCCCGCGCCAGTGCGTGCCGCCAGCGCGCGACCTGCCGGTCGGGGGCGGGGGCCGCCACCGTCAGGGTGACGGGGGTGTCGGCCGCCCAGGCGGGTTCCCAGCCGCTGGTCCCGTAGGTGAGGAAGGGGATGTCCCGCAGGACGGCGCACAGCGTGCGCAGGACGCGGGCCCGCTCCTCGGGCTTGTCGGGCAGTTCCTCCAGCGGCCCCAGCAGGACGCCCGCGCCCAGCAGCCGGGCCTCACGGGCGACGGTGCGGGCGAGTCCGGACACGGCGCGGGGGTCGTGGGACAGGACCGCCGCGTCCAGGGCCAGCGGCCGCAGCCCGCTCGTGTGCAGCGCGGCGACGGCCAGCCCCTCGGGATCGCCGCCGCGGGTGCGCAGGTGGACATGGCCGGTGCCGGTCCCGACCGCGGCGGCGGCCCGGCGCAGCTCGGCCGGGTCGACGGCCGGATCGTCGGCCGGATCACCGAGCACGCCGGCCAGCAGCGGGTCGGGCGAGGCGTCGCCCAGCAGGTGCGCGGTGACCCGGTCCGGGACGATCAGGACCCGCGACAGGGGCGGCCGTTCGGGCTCGGTGACCTCCAGCAGACCGCCCGCGACCAGCGGCGCGGTGGGGGCTAGCCGGAACCGGGCCGGCGCCGCCCCGCTGTGCCCGCACAGTTCGAGGGCGAGCCCGACGGTGGGCCGGCGGAGTGTCAGGTCGTCGTTGAGGTAGCCGTAGAGCCGCTCGAAGCGGGCGTCCAGATCCGGGGCCAGGGCGACCAGCAGCAGGTCCACGTCCGGGGGCTCCAGACCGAAGCGGGCGGCGAGCACGGCCAGCGGCGAGCCGGGCGGCGGGGCGTCCGGCGGCGGCACGGGCAGGGCGGGCCGCTGCCCCTCGTCCAGGAGGCGGGCGACCGCCTCGGGTGTGAGGTACCGGCCGCGGTACGGATCGTCCGGATCGGGATCGACGGCGCGCCGCAGCGCGACGGCCCTGCGCACCCGCTCCTCGACGACCCGCAGCCGCGTCCACAGGTACGGGACCGGCGCCGGCGCCGGGACCTCGTCCGGGACCGGGGCCGTCGTCCCGGCCGGGGGTTCCACGGTGCGCGTCACGGCTGCCGCTCCCCGCGTCGGCGGCGCGCGGGGGCCTGCCCCCGCTCCCGGGAGCCGCCGAAGCCCTCCGGACCGGGCTCGCTCACCTCCGTGTAGCGCAGACGTCGCGCGGACCGCTGCTCCTCCGGTTCGGCCAGCGCCGCGGCGCGGACGACGAGCCCCTCGGTCACCGGCGGCGCGACGGCCGTGGTGACCCCGGCCAGCGGCGCCCGTACCCGCAGCCCCAGCGAGGGCTTCAGCTCGCCGCCGAGCGCCGACCACACGTCGGAGGCGGCGGGCGCGTCGAGTCCGGTGCCGCCGCCGTCCAGGCCCACGATGAGGCCGAGTTCGGCGAGCGAGCCGGTGAGCAGGTGCGGGGACAGCGAGTCGGTGGACACCAGGCACGTCAGCACCTGGGAGAGCAGCCGGTGTTCGTCCTGCGGCCGGCTCGCCCACGCGGTGACGAGGTACGTCAGCTCGAACCAGCGGGCCGGGGCACGGCGTGCGGCGAGGAAGCCGTCCGCGTCGTACACCTCCCCCGCGCCGCTGGCGCGCCGGGTGTGGTCCTCGCGGACGTCGTACAGGAACACGCACACCGTCGGCGCGATGCGGCGGGCCGCCCAGTCGCGCGTCGGCGCGTCGAACACCACCTCGACGCCCGACGCGTCCAGGCCGGACTCCGCGAGCAGCCGGCGCAGTGCCTCGTCGACTTCGTGGATCATCGGCGGATCACCTCGTTGGGCGGCTGGATCGTGCCGCCGACCACCAGGAAGCCGGTCTGCACCGGGGAGAAGCCGGGGCCGCTCGCGGTGATGACGCGGGGGCCGGTCTGGTCCTTGGCGAGGATCAGCAGCTGGCCGGTGAACCGGCCGTCCGGTCCGGGGACGGTCGGCGCCGCCGCCGCCGTGATGCCCGGCTTCCAGGTGAAGCGCACCGGCGCGCCGGGCGGGAAGTCCTCACCGCGCACCGAGGTGACGAATCCGGGCTTGCCGATCGGCGGGACCGCGACGATCCGCGGCTGGAGGATGCGCAGCTGCTGGCGGGCGTCGTTGTCGCCGGGGTCGGCGTCCGTACCGGTGGTGGTGAGGGTGCCGGTCACCAGGCCGGTGAGGGCCTTGTCGGGGCTGAGGACGACCTGGACGACGGTCCGGGCGCCGGGGGCCAGGTCGGGCAGCGCGCACACCCAGGCCTGGTCGCAGCCGGGCGGCGGCCCGTCGTGGGGCACGCCCTCGGGCAGGCCGACGCGCAGCCGCAGACCGGTGGCCAGCCCGTTGCGGCCGTTGCGGACGGTGTACGTGACGACCACGCGGCCGCCCACGTAGCCGGGGTTCGGCTGCGCCGTGAGGCTCAACCCGGGACCGGCCGCCGGCGCGGGCGGCAGCGGCGGGGGTGTCGGGGCCGGTGCCGGTGCCGGGGGCGGGGGCGGCGGCGCGGGGACGGGTGCCGGCGGCGGGGTGGGCGTCGGCGTCACCGCGGGCGCGGGAGTCGGTGTGGGACTCGGTGTCGGCGTGGGCGTGGGCGTGGGCGTCGGCGTCGGCGGTACGGGAGCCGGGCGCACCGGCACCACGGTCTGCCCGGTGTTGTCGCTGGGCCTCGGGTCGAGGACGGCGCCGGTGACCGACCAGTCCAGGGGCTGGTCGCCGACCACGACCCCGGTCACGGTGACCGTGACCGGCACGGTGGTGCCCGGGCGCACCACCCCCAGGACGCAGACCAGCGCCGCCGCGTCACAGCGGGCGCCGGGCGCGGCGAGCCCCGTGACGGCCACCCCGGGCGGGGGCGCGACGGTCAGCCTCGTCCCGGGCGAGGCCGCCGGGCCGTGGTTGACGACGTCCACCCGGACGGTCGTGGAGTCGCCGACGGTGAGCGGCGCGACCGTGCCGGGCGCCTGGACCGCGAGGTCCACGGACTGCTGGACGCCGGGCTCCTTCTGGCGGCCCGGCAGAGCGCCGGTGAGCGGGGTGCGGGCCCCGGAGGCCACGTCCACCAGGGACAGCTTCTCCGGGCTCTCGGCGGCCACGGCGGCACGGGAGCTGAACACCAGCGCCCGGCCGTCGGAGGTCCAGGCGGCGTCGCGGGGCTGGAAGGGTCCGGTGGCCGCCGTGTCGGGCAGCTCCCGGCCGCAGGCCCCCGGCCGGCCGCGGGCCGCGTCGGGCAGCAGCACCCGGCAGCCGCCGCCCGCCGCGGAGACGAGCAGGATCCCGTTGTGCTCGTCGACCCGGCCGGCGCCGTTCTTGCGGTTGAAGGCGATGGTGGCGCCGTCCGGGGAGAACGCCGGGCTGTCGTCGATGACCTCGCAGGCACCGGGGCAGTGGGCGGCGCTCAGGTCGCGCTGCCGGTCCAGGTGGTCCACCGGCACGGTCCACACGTGCTTGTTGCCGCCGCGGTCGTTGATCACCTGGTTGCGGGTGAAGGCCAGGGTCGTGCCGTCGGAGGACCAGGTGGGCTGGGCGTCACCGCCCCGGGACTGCCCCTCGGGCGGGACGACCACGTCGCGGACCGCGCCGGTGACGGCGTCCGCGATCAGGATCCGACCGGGGCCGGAGGCGTCGCCGACACCGCCGGGGGAGGTCCGGGTGAACGCCAGGTACCGGCCGTCCGGGGAGAAGGCCGGGTCGGTGTCCCAGTCCCCGGGGCCGCGCCCGGCCAGCGGCAGCGCCACCGGGTTGGAGCCGTCGGCGTCCGCGATCCAGATCCGTTCGATCCGCCTGGCCGGCAGGTCCGGTCCGGCCTTCGTGTCCTCGAAGCGGGTCACCACGATCCTGCGGCCGTCGGGCGTGTAGCTCTGCCGCTCGGTCCACGGGTCGTACCCGGTGGCGGGCCGGAACAGCGGGTCCTTCGTCGGATCCTTCTCGGTGTCGGCCGCCGGGTCCTCCTTGAGGACGCTCAGGCCGAGGTCGCGGGGGTCGGAGCCGTCCGGGCGGACGTCCTGGAGGGTCACCGCGTGCGGCCCGGCGGCCGAGGTGCGCTCGACCACCGCCCCGCCGCCCTGGAGCGGACCGAGCCAGGTGACCGGTCCGACCTCGCGGTCCTCGCTGAGCACCACCTGCGGTTCGTCCGCCGAGAGCGCTTTCACCCGGAAGACGTGGTCCCAGTCGCCCTCGCAGGAGCAGGTCCGGTCCGGACTGAGGAAGAGCAGCCCGTCCCCGTCGGGCAGCCAGGCTGCCCCGTGCGTGCGCCAGTCCGCCCGCGGGCCCGCCAGCAGCGGCCCGCCGGTGCGCCCGTCGGTCCACCGCAGCCGGGGCCCGGCGGGTCCGGTGGCGGTGTAGGCGATCCGGTCCCGGGTCGCCGCCTCGTCGACCGGGTTCCACACCGGCTCGGTGCCGGTGCCGTCGGCGGGGTCGGAGACCCGCGTGGCGGGGCCGCCCCGCAGCGGCCGCACGTAGACCTGCCGGCCGGCGGCCCCGTCGGCGTCGGAGGAGTACGCCAGCCGCGCGCCGTCGGGCGAGACGGTGGGGTGCTCCTCGTTCGCGGGGGTGTCGGTCAGCCGGGTGAGGCCGGTGCCGTCGGTGCGCACCAGCCACAGGTCGCGCTGCGTGCCGCCGGCCCGGGCGGGCTGCGCCGCGTCGAAGACGACCGACCGGCCGTCCGGGGTCAGCCGCGGGTTCGCGGCGTCCAGACCGCTGGTCAGGCGGCGCACCGAGCCGTCGGCGGAGCGCAGGTAGACCTGCGGGGCCGGCTCGTCGCGGCGGCTCGCGAAGACCAGCCGGTCGCCCAGGGCGGCGGGCTCGGCGTCGAAGTGGGCCGGGCCCTCCCCGAACAACGGGGTGCTCGACGTGCCGGTCGCCACCCGGCCGAGGCTCCGGTGGCGGGTACCGGCGTACGCGATCCGGTTGTCCCCGGCGTCGGCCGCCACGGGCCGGGCCTCGGGGTCGCCCGGGCCGGCGGCCGCCGTCACCGCGAGCAGGGGCGCCAGCAGCAGCAGCGAGGCGCCGGCCCTCCCCCAGCGGTGTCGCCGACGGCCGGATTCAGCCGTGCCCATCGCGGTCCACCTCACAGTCCGGTCCACCATCCACGTCCGAGTCCACGTCCGAGCCCACCTCCGACGGCGCCCACCCTGCCGTCCCGCACGCGCGGACCGGCAGGGCCCGGGGGCCGCGCCCGGGGGAAGCACCGGCTGCGCTTTCGGGCAGCCGGTGCGTCGTCCGGTCAGATCAGCCCGTTGCGCAGGGCGTAGCCGACGGCGTGCGAGCGGTTGCGCAGCTGGAGCCGGGTGATGACCTCGTGCAGGACGTTCTTGACGGTCCGTTCGGAGTAGGAGGTGTTGCGCGCGATCTCCGCGGTGTCCAGGCCCTCCGACACCAGGCGCAGCATGTCCGCCTCGCGCGGGGTGAGGGTGGACAGGGACACCGCGTGCGGGTCGAGCGCCGAGCGCTGCAGGCTGCCGACGTGGTCGAGGAGCTTGGCGAGCAGGTCTCCGGGCAGGACGCCCTCGCCGTTCGCCATCGCCAGGACCAGCCGCAGCAGCCGGTCCTGGTCGGCCTCGGCGCGCCGCAGCACCGCGGTGACCCCGCATTCGATGGCGCGCTGCAGGGCGTCCCCCGAGTCGAAGGTGCCGACCACGAGCCCGGTGCGGGTGGCGGAGTTGTGGCGCAGCCGGTAGAGCAGGGCGGCCGTCTCGTCGTCCACGCTGTCCACGGCCACGAGCGAGACCCGCGCGTCGTGCGCGCCGGCGTCGTCGACCAGCTCGACCTCGGGCCGCTGGCGCAGCTGTTGGACGATCCCGACGTGCAGGACCGGGTCCGAGGCGTACACGGCCACGGTGACCCGCCCACCGGGGCCCCCGGATGCGGTGCCCTGCGCGGCCCGGGTCGAGGCCGGTGCCGGAGCCTGGGCCTGGGCCGGTGCCCGGACCGGCGCGGGGGCCTGGGCCGGAACCCGGGCCGGAGCCGTGGCCTGGACCGGAACCCGGGCCTGGGCGGCCGGACGCGGGGTGCCGGTGCCGGACGGGTGGACGGTGCCGTTGAGGTCGGCGTGGAGCATGAGGTGTACCTGTTCCATGATGCGTATGAGGGACGTACCGCAGGATTGAAAGTCAACAAAGAGCCTGGCCAAGGGAGTTGGGAGGCGTCCGGAGGGGCATCGCGGCTGCCCGGGGCCCTGCCCCCGCGTCCGTGGAGGCGGGGGCGGCGGCGGCGTAGCGTCGCGGCGTGACGACCCCAGCATCCACTCCCAGCCCCGGCGCGCCCGGCCTCGACATCCCGTCGGTGACGGTGACGCCGGGCGGTACCGCGTCCACCAGCCTGACCGTTCGCAACGACGGCGACATCGTCGAGGCGTACCGCCTGGAAGTCGTCGGTGACTGTGCTGCCTGGACCACGGTCGAACCCGACCGGGTCTCGCTCTATCCGGGCACCTCGGAGACGGTGACCATCCGCCTGGCGCCCCCGCGTTCGCCGCAGGTGCGGGCGGGCGAGGTGCCGCTGGCCGTGCGGGTGCTGCCGACCGAGCACCCCGAGGCGGTCCGGGTCCCCGAGACCACCGTGCACGTCGAGGGGTTCCGGGAGCTGCGGGCCGAGAGCGCTCCCAAACGCCGCCGCGGCTGGCTGCGCGGGCGTTACCGCCTCGCAGTCCGCAACGAGGGCAACCGCCCCGTACGGGTGGGGTTCACCCCGGCCCAGCGCGGCGAGGAGCTGAAGTTCGACATCCGCCCCGCGGAGCGGAAGCTGGAGCCGGGCGAGTCGGCGGAGGTGGCGCTGCGGGTCCGCACCGGGAAGCCCGTGTGGTTCGGCAAGCCGGTGACCTGGCCGTTCACCGTCACCGTGGCGGAGACCGGGGCCGCACCCGGCGACGCGGGCGAGGACGAGCGGGAGCGGCCGCGGGCGGAGGCCGAGTTCGTCCAGATACCGGTCTTCCCCACCTGGCTGCTCGCGCTCCTGGCGGCGCTCCTCGCACTGCTGCTGGCCTGGTTCCTGCTGGTGCGCCCCGCCGTGCGCAGCACGGCCAGGGAGGCCGCCGACCAGGCGGTCCAGAAGCAGTCGGCAGCGCCCACCGAGGAACCGGTCGCCGGCCAGACCCCGGCGACCGGTCCCGGCCGACAGCCGGGCACCGGGGTCAGGAGCACCCCGCCCGGAGCGGGCGCGGGCGGTACCGGCAGCGGAACGGGTACCGGCACCGGAACGGGCGGCGACACCGGGACCGGCCTGGGCGGCGGGCAGCAGAGTTCGGCCACCATCGACCTGACGACCGCCGGCGGGGAGACCAAGGCCGGTACCTACACCGTGCCCGTGAACCGGTCGTTCGGGATCACGGACATCGTCGTCGCCAACTTCCAGGGCGACGAGGGCGTCGTGACGATCAACTTCGGCGACCGAAAGATCACGACGATCGCGCTGGAGACGTTCCGCAATCAGGACTACCACTGGGTCACCCCCATCAGGATCACCGAGAACCAGACCGTGACGGTCCAGGTGACCTGCGCGAAGCCGGGCACCCCAGCCACCGGTCTTCAGGCGCAGGAGTGCCACGAGGTCCTCAACGTCAGCGGTGTGCTGAGCGACCTCAGGTGAACAGATGCCACACGCATCGTCTGTCAGGTCGACCGCTGAGCAAAGAGGCGCATGCGCCGTCCCGTCCGAAAACCGACGCCCGGGATGACGCAGAGGCGCCCCTGCCGTGACTGTACATTCTCATCACTGAGCCGAAACGGCGTCGAAAACCTCATTTGGCGCACCATCTGACGGTCATTCAAATACGGCTGAATCCAGCCCCTCTCCGACGGGGCCTGTCACCCGCCGGCCCCGAAAGTGCACTTCCGCACCATCGCGAGGGAATCCGCCGACCGGCTGGATCAGGCCGGTCGGCCGGTTTGCCCCGCACGGTCGGCCGGTTTGCCCCTCAGGGGCCGGTCATCAGCCCGGCGCGGTAGGCGATCACGACGGCCTGGGCGCGGTCGCGGGCGCCGATCTTGGCCAGGATCCGTTTGATGTGGGTCTTGACGGTGGACTCGGCGAGGAACAGCTCCGCGGCGATCTCGCTGTTGGAAAGGCCCTCGGCGGCCTGCCGCAGGACTTCGCGCTCGCGCTCGGTGAGACGGGCCAGCCGGTGGTCGTCGACCGGACCTGCGGGCGGCCCGGCGGGCGGCGCGGTCGCGGCCAGCCGCTCCATCAGCTCCCGGGTGACCACCGGGTCGAGCAGGGCCTGCCCGGCCGCGAGGGTGTGGACGGCGTCGATCAGGCGCTCGGGGGCGGCCCGCTTGAGCAGGAACCCGGCGGCGCCGGCCCGCACCGCTCCCCAGACGTACTCGTCGTGGTGGAAGGTCGTCAGCACCAGCACCCGGGTCGGGAGTCCGGCGGCGACGACCCGCCGGGTCGCCTCGATCCCGTCGATGCCGGGCATCCGGACGTCCATCAGCAGGACGTCCGGGCGCAGCGTGCGGGCGAGATCCACCGCGCGCAGGCCGTCGGCGGCCTCGCCCACCACCTCGATGCCGTCGTCCGTGCCGAGGACCAGGGCGACCCCGGCCCGCAGGATGGCGTCGTCGTCGGCCAGCAGGACGGTGGTCCGGCGGGAGCCGGTCACCGCAGCGGGAGCAGTGCGCGCAGCTGGAAGCCGCCCCCGTCACCTCCCCCGTGGCGCACCGTGCCGCCGAGCACCGCGACCCGCTCGGCGATGCCCAGCAGCCCGCGGCCGGGGGTGTAGCCGACCGCCGGGCCGAGGCCGTGGTCGCGGACCACGACCTCCAGCCCGCCCCCGCACCGGTCGACCGAGACCTCGGCGGTGGCGGCGCCGCCGTGCTTGACGCTGTTGGTCAGCGCCTCCTGGACGATGCGGTAGGCGGAGCGGTCGACGGTGGCGGGTATCCGCCCGACGGACCGGTCGAGGTGGACGCTCACCTGCACGCCCGCCTGGGCCAGCCGGGCCGCCAGGCGGGGCAGGTCCGCCAGACCGGGCTGCAGGCTCGGGGCCGGGCCCTCGACCGGGTCGGGTGCGGCGGCGCGGCGCAGCAGGCCGAGCACCCGGTCGAGTTCGTCCAGCGCCTCGCGGCCGGTCTGCTCCATCCCGGTGAGCAGTTCCCTCGCCTGCCCCGGATCGCGGTCCAGCGTGCGGCGGGCCGCGCCGGCCTGGACCAGCATGACGTTCACCGAGTGTCCCACCAGGTCGTGCAACTCCCTTGCGATCCGCGCCCGTTCGTCGGCGGCCACCTGGTGGCGCAGGCCCCGGCGGGCGCGGGCGCGCTCCTCCTGGCGCCGCGCGGTGGCGTAGCCGAGCGCCCAGGCGAGCAGCCAGAGGAACAGCACCCCGCCGGGGATCTCCGGCAGGCCGCCGGTGCGGTCCGCGAAGTACCCGGCCATGCCGAGCAGCACCAGGACGGGCCCGGAGCGGGCCCGGGCCCGGGTGGCGTACAGGCCGACCGCGTACAGGCCGATCAGGTTGGCGTAGGGCGAGACCGGGTCGGCCACCAGCCACTGCGCCTCCGCCGCGAGGGCCGCCGAACCGGCCAGGTAGGCGGCCACCGGGGCCCTGCGGCGCAGCGCCAGCACGCCCGCGATCACGGCGGTGAGCAGCAGCGCGGCGGGCATCCGCCCGCCGATCCGCTCGGCGGCGCCGATCCGCTCCGCCGTCATCACCACCAGGAACGCCACGGCCGGCACCCAGTCGACGACCCCCTCGCCGGGGCGTGCCGCCCGGACGGCGGCGGCCGCGCGGCGCACCGCTCCGTCGGCCCGCAGGAGGGGCGGGCGCGGCGGGGCCGGGGAAACGGACGGTCGGCTCATCGGTGCTCCGGTGGGTCGCTCCGGCCGCCGGGCGGTGGCCGCTTCGCACGATAGCGAGGCACTCGGGCGGCCGCATCGTCCCGGTGGGGTACGTCAGCGCACCCCCACGGGGGCGGCCGACCCCCGGGGCGGCAGCGCCGCCGCCCCCCGTCGGGGGACTCCCCCGGCCTGCGCCGCTTCCTACGCTCCGGGCATGAATCCCACCAGCACCGGGGTGCCCCGGCGCCGCCGGGCCGGCTGGCTCGCGGTGACCGTGTCGGCCACCGCGATCGCCCTGCTCGCCGCGCCCTATCTCACCCTCGACCCGGACACCTTCCTGGAGGACCAGCGGGCCACCTACCAGGCCCACCTGCCCGCACTGGTCCTGCACATCGGCGGGGCCGTCACGGCCCTGCTGCTCGGCCCCTGGCAGTTCCTGCCCCGGCTGCGGACCCGCCTCCCGGCGCTGCACCGCTGGACCGGCCGGGTGTACCTGCCCGCCGCCGCGGCGACCGGGGTCGGCGGCCTGCTGCTGGTGCCGGTCGGGCTGTACCCGCCGCTCGCCCCGGCCGGGTTCGCCGTGCTCGCGGTCCTGACGCTGGTGAGCACCGTGACGGCCTTCGCGGTGATCCGGCGCGGCGAGGTGGCCCGGCACCGGATCTGGATGGTCCGCTCCTACGCGTTGATCTTCACCGGGGTGACCTTCCGCCTCTGGCTGATCGTCCTGACCGGCGCCGGGGTCTCCTTCCAGCTCGCCTACGTCACCGGCGCCTGGTCCGGCTGGGTGCTGAACCTGCTGGTCGCCGAGCGCCTGGTCGCCCGGCTGCGCCGGGAGGGCTGACGCTCCCGGCGGCCCGGTCGGCGGGGCCTTACGGCCGGTGGAACCGCACCTCCGGGAACTCCGCCGACGGGCCGTTCAGCAGCGGTGCGTGC
The DNA here is from genome assembly GCF_042883905.1 of Kitasatospora sp. NPDC058170. Taxonomy (NCBI): domain Bacteria; kingdom Bacillati; phylum Actinomycetota; class Actinomycetes; order Kitasatosporales; family Streptomycetaceae; genus Kitasatospora; species Kitasatospora sp. NPDC058170. Next base: position 44,326 of record NZ_JBHVUV010000007.1, on the reverse strand, counting down.
GCACCCCGCAGCTGGGTGTCGACGAACGCGTCGACGTAGGCGCGGGTGATGGCGTCGACGCGGTCGCCGTCGGCGGCCTGGAGCGGCGAGCCGAGCTGCTTCGCCAGCGGCGCCAGGTCGGTGAAGGAGAGGTGCTCGGTGCCGTCGACGCTCAGCCAGCGCTTCCACCCGGTCAGCTCGTTCCAGGTCTCGTCCCAGGTCGGATCGGGGCCCGCGGGCACGTGGCTGGGCTTGCCCAGCATCAGGACCGGCCGGTCCAGCGGCGTGTCGTTGGGGAACCGGAAGTTGCCGTCCATGTTCACGGCCGCCTTGACGCGCCCGTCCCCCAGCATCGCCGGGATCGTGCTGAAGCCTCCGGCGGAGTGCCCCACCATGACGACGCGGGTGGTGTCGACCGAGACGCCGGCCTGCTGGGCCGCCGGCCCCGCGGTGAGCTCGTCGAGCACGAAGGAGACGTCCTCGGCGCGGACCGCACCGACCCTGGGGTAGTCCGTGTTCCGGCAGGCCACGCACGAGGTCGTGTGCCCGTCGGGGAAGGAGATGCCGTCGGCCTCATAGTTGTGCCCGATCCCGGCGACGGCGTAGCCCCGGCCGGCGAGTTCCTCGGCGAGCCCGGTCAGGGTCGCCCGCGGCATCCCGAAGCCCGGCGACAGGACGACGAGGGGCAGCCCGCGCCACGTCTTCAGCGGTTTGGCGTCCACCGTCGCATGGGTCGCCACCTTGGTCATCAGGTCCGGGGGCAGCGGCAGTCCGATCGAGGCGACGTACTGCGCGGACTCCTCGGGGGTCATGTAGGGCGCGGGCGTGGCCGACGGGCGCACGGCCGGGTACCAGAGCGAGACCATCAACTCCCGGTCCCCCGAGGGCACCCACGGATCGGCCCGGCCCTCGTCCGTCAGGTGCAGTACGGTCCGGCCGATCGGGAGCTTCCCGGAGGGCTCGGGCAACTGCAGTACGGCCGCGGGCGGTCGGGCCGGCCCGGGGTCGGCCTGCGCCGTCGCGGTGGAGGCGGTTCCCGCCAGGGCCAGGGCGACAACCGCGCCGATCAGTGGTGCACGCCTCATCACGGTCCTTCCGTCGATGCCTCGTCGCGACGGACCGCCGCGAACCGATGCCTGAACACTAGGCATCGTGCGTGCACCGGCCATCAGCCCTCGGACCCGTTCGACGCCGGGCCGTACACCCCCGGGCTGCATCCCCCGGGACTAGGGTCCGCCTCCCTGGACAGCCCGGCCGCCCGGTGGCGCGCCCGGTAGGACCGGGGCGTGGTGCCCGTCTGCCGGGCGAAGTGGTGCCGCAGACTCGCCGGCGAGCCGAACCCGGACAGCGCCGTCACCCGCTCCACCGGTTCGTCGGTGTCCTCCAGCAGCTCGCGGGCCCGCGCCAGCCTCAGCCCCAGCAGGTACTGCGGCGGACTGACCCCGGCCTGCGCGCGGAACCGGCGGTTGAGGCTGCTGACGCTGATCCCGGCGTGCGCGGCGATGTCGGCGGGGGTCAGCGGAAGGTGGAGGCGGGCCTCCAGCCACCGCAGGGTCGGCCCGATCCCCGCGCTGTCCCCGATCTCCCGGTCGATGCCCTCCCGGACCCGGTCGGCGTGCACCAGGAGAGGGGTGAGGAGCTCCCGGGAGGTCTCCCCGGCCACCCGCTCGCCGTGGTCGCGGGCCAGCAGGTGCAGGCAGACGTCCATGCCGCCGAAGATCCCGGCCGCGGTGAGGAAGGGTCCGTCGGCCACGGCCGTACCGGCCGGGTCGACCTCGATCCGGGGGTGGAGCCGGGCCAGCTCCTCGGTGTGGCGCCAGCCCGTCGTGGCCCGCCGGCCGTCCAGCAGACCGGTGGCGGCGAGGGTGAACACCCCCGTCCCCACCGCACCGATCCGGCTCCCCCGGGCGGCGGCGGCCCGCAGGGCGGTGCGTACGGCCGCCGGGGGCTCGCCGCGGTGGCCGTCGTGGCCGGGGAGCAGCACGGTGTCCGCGTCGGCGAGGCCCTCCAGGCCCCAGGGGGCGGTGATCCGGAGCGGGGACGGCGGGCCGTCCCCGCCGGTCGGACCGTCCACGCCGGTCGGACCGGTCGGACCGGGGCCGGCACAGAGCCGCACCTCGTAGGCGACGCCCGGCTGGTCGCGCGCCGCCGTTCCGAACACCAGCCCCGGGGTGGTGAGGTGGTGCCCGGGCACCCCCTCGCGTACGAGAACGGCGATCACCGACATCCCCGAACGGTAGCCGAGACGGGCCACCGGGCTCCCCCTGGCTCCCCCGGGCCTCAGTCGTACCGGTGGATCGTCTTCCAGATCCAGTCCGCGTAGGCGGGCACGCTGGTGTAGAGGCCGGGGCCGGTCGAACAGGTCGGGTCGGTGTCCCCGTCGCCGGAGGTCGCCCCGACCAGCTCCCAGCGCCCGCCCCGGCCCCGCTGGAGCTGCGGGCCGCCGGAGTCCCCGTTGCAGGCCATCGCGCCCGGCACCCGGCTGACCGTGCAGAGCCGGGTGCTTCCCGCCCGTCCGGGGGTGCACTCGCCGTCGGCCCCCCGGCGGGTGTCCAGCTCCTGGAGCCGGCTCGCGAACACCGCGTCGGCGACCGAGGCGATGTCCACGACGCTGCCGAACCCGAGCACCCGGGTCGGCGTACCGGGCCGGCCCGGCCGCGCGGCGATCCGGACGGGCTGCTCGCCGACCGGGCGGTCCAGCCGGACGAGCGCGAGGTCGTCCCGGTTGGCACCGCCCCCGCCCTCGCCCAGCGCGTAGCCGGGGTGGGTCACCGTCCGCTCGATGGCGCGTACGGTGCCGCCGCTGGTCCGCAGCGGGGAGCCGATCCGGACGATCCCGTCCAGCTCCACCCCCACCGCGGGGTCGACGCAGTGACCGGCCGTCAGTACCCACCGCGGGTGGATCAGCGTGGCGCCGCACACCCCGTCGTTCAGTCCCGCCGCGGGGGCCGTCAGCGGGATCGAGGCCATGAACGGGTAGCGCTCCGTGGAGTCCGTCCCGTTGACGACGGCTCCGGCGCCGGTGGTCATGGCCGTGGCGCAGACCGCGGCGGCCAGGGCCACGGTGGCGGTCCGCGCCGCACGGCGGGTCAGGGAACTGGGCTTGGACACGAGGGATCCTCTTCGTTCGAGCGCACGCGGGAGGCGTGCCGGATAGGAGGGGGTCGGCGGCCGGGCGGCTGCTCGCCGCCGTGCCGCGCACCACCCATCCTGGGCACCGGGCCGGACCGGAAAAAGTGGGATCGATGCCACTCTGGGCTAAATTCTGGACATGCCAGTGATCGCCGTCCTCGCCCTCGACGGGGTGCCGGGCCACCAACTCACCACCCCCGGGCTGACCTTCGCCACTGCCGCCCGGCACCACCCCGGGGTCCGGTACGAGCTGCGCTACTGCGCCGCCCCCGGTCTGCGCACCACGGGCTCCCCGGCGCCCTTCCGGATCGACACCCCCTGGGGGCTGGAGGGCCTGGCCGGGGCCGACACCGTGCTGCTGCCCGGCCATGACGGGTTCCGCGAGGAGCCGCCGCCCGGGGTCGCCGACGCGCTGCGGTCCGCCGCGGACGCCGGCAGCCGGATCGGCGCGATCGGTACGGGGACGTTCACCCTGGCCGCCACCGGTCTGCTGGACGGCCGCCGGGCCGCCACCAGCCGCCGGCACACCGGCGAACTGGCGCGGCGCCACCCCCGGATCGAGGTCGACCCGGAGGGTTCGGTGGTGGACGCGGCGCCGTACTTCAGCGCGGCGGGGGTGCTCGGCGGCCTCGACCTCTGCCTGCGGCTGATCACCCTGGACCACGGCACCGCCGTCGCCATCGAGACGGAGCGCCAGGTGTTCCTCCAGCTCCACGAACCCGCGGCCGAGGGCGTCCCCGCCCTCCCCACCGACCGGACCGCCGCCACCGACCGGGCCGGCCGCCGGACCGACCGCGGCCTCGGCCCGACCACCCGGTGGATGGAGGCCCACCTCGACCGCCCGCTGACCCTGGACGACATCGCCGACCACGCCGGGCTCACCGTCCGCGCCCTGACCCGGCACTTCCGGGCCGAGACCGGCCTCACCCCGCTGCAGTACCTGCTGCGCGCCCGGATCCAGCTGGCCCAGCGCCTCCTGGAGCGCGGGGACGACCCGGTGGAGCGCATCGCCGCCCGCACCGGACTGGGCACGCCCGCCAACCTGCGCCACCACTTCCAGCACCACACGGGCACCACCCCCCGCACCTACCGCACCGCCTTCCGCTCCCTGGTCACCACCCTGACCCGGGCCGACGGCAGGCCCGCCGACCAGCCCGCCGACTAGAGACGCACACGGCTGCGCCCCGGACCCGACGGGCCCGGGGCGCAGCGGCCGGCCGGCGGACTACTCGACCGTCACGCTCTTCGCCAGGTTGCGCGGCTTGTCCACGTCCCGCTTGAGCGCCACCGCGGCGTGGTACGCCAGCAGCTGCAGCGGGATGTTGAGCAGCAGCGGGTCCAGCTCCGGCTCGCTCTTGGGGACGAGGATGCAGTGGTCGGCGAGCTTCGCCTCGGGGCGGCGGTGGGCGATCGCGACGACCCGGCCGGAGCGGGCCTTGATCTCGCCGAGGGTGGTGAGGTTCTTGTCGAGCAGCTCGTCGTCCGGCACCAGGGCGACGGTCGGCAGCTCGGGGCTGATCAGCGCCAGCGGGCCGTGCTTCAGCTCGCTCGCGGGGTACGCCTCGGCGTGGACGTAGGAGATCTCCTTGAGCTTCTGCGCGCCCTCGCGGGCCACGGGGTAGCCGCGCACCCGGCCGATGAACATCATGCCCTCGGAGTCGGCGTACCCGGCGGCGAGCTCGGCGATGGCCTCGCTCTGGTCGAGGATCTCCCGGATCTGGCCGGGCAGCGCCTTCAGGCCGGCCACGATCCGGCGGCCGTCGGCGGGCGAGAGGTCGTGGATGCGGCCGAAGTGCAGGGCGAGCAGCGCGAAGGCGACCACGGTGGAGGTGAAGGCCTTGGTCGAGGCCACCGAGATCTCCGGGCCGGCGTGCAGGTAGATCCCGCCGTCGCACTCGCGGGCGATGGCGCTGCCGACGGTGTTGACCACGCCCAGCACCCGCCCGCCCTTGCGCTTGATCTCCTGGACGGCGGCGAGCGTGTCGTAGGTCTCGCCGGACTGGCTGACCGCGACGTAGAGGGTGTCGGCCTCGATCACCGGGTTGCGGTAGCGGAACTCGGAGGCGGGCTCGCTGTGCGCGGGGATCCGGGCCAGCTCCTCGATCAGCTGGGCGCCCATCTCGCCGGCGTAGTAGGCGGAGCCGCAGCCGAGGATCTTCACCCGGCGGATCTCGCGCAGCTCGCGGGCGTCCAGGTTGAGGCCGCCGAGGTGCGCGGTGGCGAAGCGCTCGTCGAGCCGGCCGCTGAGGGTGCGCTCGACCGAGCCGGGCTGCTCGTGGATCTCCTTGAGCAGGTAGTGCTCGTAGCCGCCGGTGTCGTAGGAGTCGATCTCCCAGTCCACGGTGGAGGGCTGGCGGTGGGTGGTGCGGGCGTCCTCGGTGAAGGTGCGGAAGCCGTCGGCGCGGACGGTGGCCAGCTCGCCGTCCTCCAGGTGGACGACCTGGCGGGTGTAGCGGACCAGCGCGGAGACGTCGGAGGCGGCGAACATCTCCTTCTCGCCGATGCCGAGCACGATCGGGCTGCCGTTGCGGGCGACCACGATCCGGTCGGGCTGCTCGGCGTCGACCACCGCGATGCCGTAGGTGCCGACGACCTTGCCGAGCGCGGCGCGCACGGCGTCCTCCAGTTCGGCGCCCTCCGCGGCGTGCGCGGCGATCAGGTGGGCCAGCACCTCGGTGTCGGTCTCGGAGCGGAAGACGGCGCCGTCGGCGGCCAGCTTGGCGCGCAGCTCGTCGGCGTTCTCGATGATGCCGTTGTGGACGACGGCGATCCTCCCCCCGCCTTCGGCCGGGGGCACCCCCATGGCGCCGTCCAGGTGCGGGTGGGCGTTGGCGTCGCTGGGCACGCCGTGGGTGGCCCAGCGGGTGTGGCCGATGCCGGTGGTGCCCTTGAAGCGGGCCGGCACGACGGCGGCGAGGTCGGCCACCCGGCCCTTGACCTTGCGGACCTTCAGGCCTCCGGTGCGGCCGGTGACGGCGACACCGGCCGAGTCGTAGCCGCGGTACTCCAGCCGGGCCAGTCCCTCCAGCAGGAAGGGGGTCGCATCCTTGGGGCCGATGTAGGCCACGATTCCGCACATCTGGGTGGACTCCTTGGGAAGTAGGGGGACGGCGGCGCTCGGCGGTGGGGCGGCGCTCAGCCGTAGACGATCCGGCGCAGCTGGCGGGCCGAGAGTTCGGGTGCCGCGACCCGCCGGGAGGGCAGTTCCTCGGCGAGCCGGGCGAAGATCCGCTCGTTGGTCAGACCGCGCGCCTGCAGCTCACCGTGGCGGCGCCGGACGTACTCCTCGGTGCTCTCGGAGAAGTAGGCCAGGACCTCCGCCACGACCCGCGCCGCCTCCCGGGGCCCGAGCGGGCTGGTCCGGGTGAGGTGGGCGAGGAGGTCTTCGTGAGGGTGCGGTGAGCTGGACACGAGAGGGGAGCCTAGGCCGGAGCGCGCGCGAGATCAAAGATCCTGCCCGAATTCGGGCAGAGATCGAGACTTTCGGCGGATCCGGCCCGTCGGAGGGTGCGGCCGACACGCCGCAGCGGGGGCGCGGCCGCATCCACACGCCCTTGTAGGGCACCCCTTCGCAACGTAGCGTGATTCTCCGCATACGCATCGGAGATACGTATCGGAAGACCGGAGGCTTGCTGATGTGCGGGATCACCGGATGGGTCGCCTTCGACCGCGACCTCACCGCCGAACGTGCGGTGCTCGACGCGATGACGGCCACCCAGCTCTGCCGCGGCCCGGACGCCGGCGGCAGCCACCTGGAGCGGCACGCCGCGCTGGGCCACCGCCGCCTCGCCGTGATCGACCCCGAGGGCGGCGCCCAGCCGATGACGGTCGAGCACGACGGCCGGGTACTGGCCGCCCTGACCTACAGCGGCGAGGTCTACAACCACCGCGAACTGCGGGCCGAGCTGGAGGCGCTCGGCCACCGCTTCCGCACCCGCAGCGACACCGAGGTGGTGCTGCACGCCTACCTGGAGTGGGGCGAGGCGCTGGCCGAGCGGCTCAACGGCATGTTCGCCTTCGCGATCTGGGACACCCGGACCGAGGAGCTGCTGCTGGTCCGCGACCGGATGGGCGTCAAGCCGCTGCACTACCACCCCACCCCGCACGGCGTGATCTTCGGCTCCGAGGTGAAGGCCGTGCTCGCCCACCCCGCCGTACGGCCGGTGGTGGACCTGGACGGGCTGCGCGAGATGTTCGCCGTCACCAAGTCGCCGGGGCGGTCGGTCTACCGCGGCATCGCCGAGGTGCGGCCCGGCCACGTGGTGCGGGTGCGCCGCGAGGGCATCACCGTCCGCCGTTACTGGGCGCTGGAGGCCCGCGAGCACACCCACAACCTGGACTCCACGGTCGCCACCGTCCGCGCACTGCTCGACGACATCGTCCACCGCCAGCTGGAGGCGGACGTACCGCTCTGCTCGCTGCTCTCCGGCGGCCTGGACTCCAGCGCCGTCACCGCGCTCGCCGCCAAGGCGCTGCGCGCGGCCGGGGCCGGCCCGGTGCGCTCCTTCGCGGTCGACTTCACCGGCCAGAGCGAGCACTTCCGGCCCGACGAGGTCCGCGCGACCCCGGACGGCCCGTACGCCCGGATGCTGGCCCGGCACGTCGGCGCCGACCACAGCGTCATCGAGCTGGACAGCGCCGCGCTGACCGATCCGGCGCAGCGCGCCGCCGTGCTGCGGGCCCGGGACATGCCGGGCGGCTTCGGCGACATGGACACCTCGCTGCTGCTGCTCTTCCGGGGCGTGCGCGAGAAGTCCACGGTGGCGCTGTCCGGCGAGTCCGCCGACGAGCTGTTCGGCGGCTACCGCTGGTTCCACGACCCGCGGCTGGTCGCCCTCGACGACTTCCCCTGGGTGGGCGCGGTGACCCAGCTCGGCGGGACGGGCGCCGGACCGCGCGAGCAGCTGCTGGACCGGGGGCTGACCGCCAAGCTCGACGTGCACGAGTACCGCCGGGCCCGCTACCGGGAGGCGCTGACCGAAGTCCCGCACCTGCCGGACGCCGACCCGGTGGAGCGGCGGATGCGCGAGATCTCCTACCTCAACCTGACCCGCTTCGTCTGCATCCTGCTGGACCGCAAGGACCGGATGAGCATGGCCAACGGGCTGGAGGTGCGGGTGCCGTTCTGCGACCACCGCCTGGTGCAGTACGTCTTCAACACGCCCTGGGCGATGAAGAGCTTCGACGGGCGGGAGAAGAGCCTGCTGCGCGCCGCCGTCCGGGACGTGCTGCCGGACGAGATCGCCGACCGGGTGAAGAGCCCGTACCCCGTCGTCCAGGACCCGGACTACCCGGCACTGCTGCGGGCCGAGCTCGCCGAGCTGGCCACCGACCCCGGCGCCCCCGTCCTCGGCCTGCTGGACCGCCGGGCGCTGACCGACGCGCTCGCCCCGGACACCGACCCGCAGTCCGTGCGGCTCGGCGTCGACCTGGCGCTGGACCTCAACGCCTGGCTGACGGAGTACCAGGTCTCCCTGGAACTCTGATCCGGCCCGGCGAACCCGCGGGGCACCGACGCCCTGAGCCGCCCTGAGCCGCTCTGAGCCGCCCTGAGCCGCTCTGAGCCGCTCTGAGCCGCCCTGAGCCGCCCTGAGCCGCTCTGAGCCCCGCTGAATTACCGTCACCCCGTACGGCGCGGCGCCGTACGGGGCGGCGGCCCGGCCCCGGGTACGCCGTACGGGTGGTGACCCTCGGCCATCCCGCTTCGTTGAGCGGGTACGACGTGCGATAGCGTCGCCGACACCTCCCTAATGGCGGCCGAAAACGCGGTTTCCCACCCCCGTGCCGTCAGGATGGGGAGCGAACCGTCCGTCTCGATCCGCCGGGGGATCCCGTCATGCAACCGCGAGTGTTCGCGATTCTCACCGCCCTCCTGCTGGGGGTCCTGGGCCTGGGGTCGGTGGCCGTCACCGACTGGACGCCCGCGACGAGCGCCTCCGCGGCCACCGCGACCGTGCCCGGTGCGTCCGGCGCGGGCGCACCGCCGGCCGGCGCCGCGGCGGCGACCGGAGCCCAGCCCGCGAGCGCGACCCCGACGGGCGACCCCGCGGTGTGGACCCGCTCGACGCTGCGCAACAAGCTGATGGCCGAGATGGAGGCGACCGACCCCGGTGTCGCGCTGGCCGACCTCGACAAGATCACCAAGCAGCTGCCGTACACCGTCCGGTTCTGCCACCCGATCGCGCACGAGCTCGGGCACGCGGCGGTGAAGCGCTTCAACGCGGACTTCCAGAAGGTCATCTCCTTCCCGCACGAGACCTGTGCGGCCGGCTACCTGCACGGCGCGGTCGAGGAGATGCTGAACGCCTCCCCGCAGCCCGAGACGGACCTGCTGAAGCTGTGCGCGCCCACCAACACCGGCCCGTGCATCCACGGCGTGGGCCACGGCACCATGTTCGTCGCCAAGCAGGACGTCGCCGCGGCCCGGGCGCTGTGCAACAAGTTCCCGACCGACCAGAACCGGATCCGCTGCTCCGAGGGCCTGTTCATGCAGCTCTTCGGACCGGACGAGGAGGACGAGAAGGCCAAGGCGAACCTGCCCGCCGACAAGCTCGCCCAGGACCCGCTGTACCCGTGCAAGGAGCAGCCGGCGCTGTTCCAGTCCGCCTGCTTCTTCTACGCGCCGACCTTCTACCTCTCCTCGCACGACTACCCGAACCACCCCGAGGTCTACGCCGAGGCACTGAAGTGGTGCCTGAACGGCAAGGCGAGCGGCGGGGCCGTGGACTGCAGCCGGGGCGTCGGGTCGCGCACCATGAAGTACAACCTGGACCGCGAGGACTGGGCCGCCCAGCAGTGCGCGACGGCCGCCGACGGCTGGCAGCGCAAGGCCTGCGCCGAGGGACTGGTCAGCTACTACACGGTCAACTACACCGACGGCGGTGCGGCCGGCCGGCTCTGCGCCAAGATCACCAACAAGGAGATGCAGGGCTACTGCCGCTCCGCGAGCGGGCTCTCCGCCTCGCTCGACTGACACCCCCGTCACAGGGATTCCGACACTCCCCGCCGACGTCCTCGTCGCACCGAGGGGCCCGCGCCGCACGGCGCGGGCCCCTTTCCGTAGGATCAGGCCTGATCAGGTGCGCCGAGGACGCCGCGCCACGAGGCCTCCCCCACCCGCTGGAGCACCCCGTGACCTCAGAGGACTTCCGCGCCGCCGCGCACACCGCCGCCGACCTCGTCAGCGACTACCTCGCCGAGCTGCCCGCCCGCCCGGTCTGGCAGCCGATGGACGACACCGCCCGGCAGGCCCTGCTGGACGCTCCGCTGCCGAAGGACGGCCGCCCGCTCACCGAGCTGCTGGCCGCGATCGAGCGGGACGTCCTGCCGTACCCGATGGGCAACGGCAACCCGCGCTTCTTCGGCTGGGTGAACTCCGCGCCGGCCCCCGCCGGGGTCCTGGCCACCCTCGCCGCCTCCGCGATAAACCCCAGCTCGGCCGGCGGCGACCACGCCGACGTCCACCTGGAGCGGGCCGTGGTCCGCTGGATCGCCGAGCTGGTGGGCTTCCCGCACCCGGCGGGCGGCGGGCTGCTCACCTCCGGCACCTCGATGGCGACCATCGTCTGCCTGGCCGCCGCCCGCAACCGCGCCGCCCGGCTGGCCGGCCACGACATCCGCGAGGACGGCCTCGCGGGCCTGCCCCCGCTGGTCGGCTACGTCACCGGGGAGACCCACTCCTGCGTGCGCAAGGCCGCCGAGCTGCTGGGCCTCGGCAGCAGGCACCTGCGCACCGTCGCCACCGGCCCGGACGGCCTGCTCGACCCCGCCGCGCTGCGCACCGCGATCGAGCGCGACCGCGCCGCCGGGCTGCTGCCCTTCCTGGTGGTCGCCTCCGCCGGCACGGTCGGCACCGGCGCCGTGGACGCCTTCGGACCGATCGCCGACCTCTGCGCCGAGCAGCGCCTGTGGCTGCACGTCGACGGCGCGTACGGGGCCTTCGGCGTGCTGGACCCGCTGATCGCGCACCGCTACGCCGGGCTGGAGCGCGCCGACTCGCTCGCCCTGGACCCGCACAAGTGGCTGGGCGTGCCGGTGGACTGCGGCTGCGCCCTGGTGCGCGACACCGAGGAACTGCGCGGCACCTTCAGCCTGGTGCCGTCGTACCTGCGCGACGAGGCGGCCGGCGCGCTCGGCTGGTTCTCCGAGTACGGCACCGAGCAGACCCGGCCGTTCCGCGCGCTGAAGGTCTGGGCCACCATCGCCCACCGGGGCCGCGACGGCCTCGCCCGGGACATCGCCCGGTGCACCGCACTCGCCCGCCGGCTCGGCGAACTGGTCGAGGCGGACGAGGAGTTGGAGCTGCTGGCGGAGGTGCAGACCTCGATCGTCGCGTTCCGCCACCGTGCCACCGGGCCGGGCCGACCGGCCGGAGCCGACGGAATCGAGGAACCCGGTGGACCCGGCGAGGCCGACGAGGCCGAGGAGGCCGCCGCGGACGCGCTCAACCGGGAGCTCCCGGTGGCGGTCCAGCGGCGCGGGCGGGTCTTCGTCACCGGGGCACGGCTGGCCGGCCGGGAGATTCTGCGGGCCTGTCTGCTCAACGCCGACACCACCGAGGCGGACCTGGAACTGCTGGTGGCCGAGGTGAAGGCGGCGGCCCGCGAGCTGCGGCAGGCCCCTTAGCGTCGGCTGCGAGCGCAATCGCAACCCGGGCCCGGAGACATTAACCGACAGGTCACGGAGGATTCGTGATCGTGAAACACCGAAGCGGCAGATTGATGCCATGGAGCACATGGAGCAGCTGACCACGACCGAGGCCCCGACGACCCCGACCCCGGCCCCCTCCCGTGCCCAGCGGCGCGGCGCCAGAACCCATCGCTGGCGCCGCGACACCGTCGAACTCGCGGCGGTCTTCCTCTCCGTGACCGCCGCCGACCTGGTCGCCACGACGGTGGTGCACGGCCCGGCCGGCCCGGTGGTGCTCGCCGCCTCGGCGCTCGCCCTGATCGCCACGGCGCTCTTCCACAGCTGGTGGTCACACCGCCACCACCTGCACGGACCCCCGGGCCCGGACGCCCCCGCGGCCCCGCCCGCACCCGAGCCGAAGGACCCGCTGCACGACTTCGCGCAGACCGCCCTCTGGCGGGTGCGGACCACCGTGCAGGACTCCCCCGGCAGCCTGGCCCGGGTGTGCACGGCCTTCGCCGAGCGGCAGGTCAACATCGTCTCGATGCAGTCGCACCCGCTGCCGAACGGCACCGTCGACGAGTTCTTCGTCCGGGCCCCGCAGTCCCTCACCCGCGCCGACCTGGCCGCGCTGGTGGCGACCGCCGGCGGGCACGACATCTGGACCGACCCGGCCGACGCGCACGACCTGGTGGACGTGCCGACCCACGTCCTCGCGCTGGCCACCCGCACCGCGCTGGACGCCGCCGAGCTGCCGGTCGCGCTGCGCCAGCTGTTCGGGCAGTGCACCATCCGGCAGTACCCGGGCGCGGGCCGGCGCGGACCCGCCGGGGTGGACGGGCACGTGATGCGGCTGCCCGTGCCGTCCGGGGACCTCATCGAGCTCACCCGCCCGCACCTGCCCTTCACCCCGACCGAGTTCGCCCGGGCGCAGGCCCTGGTCGAGCTGGACACCCTGCTCGGCCCCCGGGTGCCGGACGTCCGGGCCCGGCTGACCCTGCCCGCCGGTGCGGACCTCACCGTGCGGCGGGCCGACGCGGACGACAAGCGGGCGGCGCTGGCCATGCACGGGCGCTGCACCCCGGAGACCCTGCGCAAGCGCTACCACGGCCCGGTCCGGGACGCCGACCGCTACCTCGACCACCTGCTGGACGCCCGGCACGGCCAGGCGCTGGCCGTCGAGGCCGCCGACGGGCGGATCGTCGCCCTCGGGCACCTGATGTGGGACGACGACAGCGCCGAGGTCGCGGTGCTGGTCGAGGACGCCTGGCAGCGGCGCGGGCTCGGCCTGGACCTGATGCGGCGGATGTCCGCGCTGGCGCTGGAGGCCGGGGTGGAGACGGTGTACGCGATCACCCACGCCTCCAACACCGGGCTGATCTCCACCATGCGCAGGCTGGGTGCGCCGCTGGACTACCAGGTCGAGGACGGCACCCTGGTGATCACCGCCCACCTGGCGGAGGCCGCCGAGGAGCTGCCCGTCCCCTGGCCGACCCGGCCCGGCCGGTAGCGGACCCTTCACAACACCCTCACCAGGGCCGGACGGCGACCCCGCCGTCCGGCCCGCGGTGTCGCAACCGGCCCGGGCCCGGCGGCGTCCCCCGCTGTGGGCGACCCGTCCGTACACCGCCGCCCTGATCTCGTGTCAGGGCCCCCGTCGGCACGCCGCCGGGCCCGTCGCAGCAGGCGGCACAGGGTCCGGAGGGTCGAGCCGGGCGACGGAGTCGGTAGGCTGGCCCCGTCCCCGCCGCCCGACGGCCCGTTATCCGGCCCCCGGGTGGTGCCGCAGCAAGGAGGAACCACTGAGCATGGCTGGCACCGAAACGGAGCCCACAGGCGCACGCGACGCCTCGCTGCCCGCCCGCGCCAAGATCGCGGTCACGGCCGGCAAGGTGGCTGCGGCCGTCTCCCGCAAGGCCGGGCGCGGAAGCGGATCGGTGATCGGCGGCAAGGTCGCGCTGCGGCTCGACCCCGACCTGCTCGGCACCCTCGCCGACCACCTCGACGTCGTACTGGTCAGCGCCACCAACGGGAAGACCACGACCACCCGGCTGATCGCCGAGGCGCTGCGCGCCGCCGGCCCGGTGGTCTCCAACGCCCTGGGCGCCAACATGCCGGCCGGCATCACCTCCGCCCTGGCCGGCGGCTCGGACGCCCGCTTCGGCGTCATCGAGGTCGACGAGAAGTACCTGGCCGGGGTCGCCCGCGACACCAGCCCGAAGGCGATCGCCCTGCTCAACCTCTCGCGCGACCAGCTCGACCGCGCCGCCGAGACCCGCATGATGGCCGAGAAGTGGCGCGAGGGCCTCAAGGACACCGAGGCCGTGGTGATCGCCAACGCCGACGACCCGCTGGTCACCTGGGCCGCCTCCTCCTGCAAGAAGGTGGTCTGGGTGGCCGCCGGACAGGCGTGGAAGGAGGACGCCTGGTCCTGCCCCGCGTGCGGCGGTGTGATGCAGCGCCCCGGCGACGACTGGTTCTGCCAGGACTGCGGCTTCCGGCGCCCCAACCCGCACTGGGCGCTCCAGGGCACCCACGTGATCGACCCGCAGCGCGGCGCCTGGCCGATCCACCTCCAGCTGCCCGGCCGGGCCAACCTGGCCAACGCCACCAGCTCGGCCGCCGTGGCCGCCGTGTTCGGCGTCTCCCCGCAGGTCGCGCTGGAGCGGATGCAGTCGGTGACGGCCGTGGCCGGCCGCTACGACGTGGTCCAGTACCAGGGCCGCGACATAAGGCTGCTGCTGGCCAAGAACCCGGCCGGCTGGCTGGAGACCTTCTCGCTGATCGACGGCCCGCCCACCCCGGTCATCCTCTCCGTCAACGCCCTCGACGCCGACGGCACCGACACCTCCTGGCTGTGGGACGTCGACTACGAGCGGCTCTCCGGGCACCCGGTGTTCGTGATGGGCCAGCGCAAGCTGGACCTGGCCGTCCGCCTGGAGGTCGCCGGGCTGCAGTTCCACGTGGTGGACTCGCTGGAGCAGGCCGTCCGGATGGCCCCGCCCGGCCGCATCGAGGCGATCGCCAACTACACCGCCTTCCAGCAGCTGCGGAAGGTCGTGGCCGGCTGATGCCCGGCCCAGCAGCACACTTCACGATGGAAGGCCTTCGAGGATGAGTGAGAGCAGCCTGCGCGTGGTCTGGGTCTACCCGGACCTGCTCAGCACCTACGGCGACCGGGGCAACGCCCTGGTCGTGGAGCGCCGGGCCCGCCAGCGCCATCTCAATGTGACCAGGATCGACGTCCGCTCCGACCAGGCGGTGCCCACCAGCGGGGACATCTACCTGATCGGCGGGGGCGAGGACCGCCCGCAGCGGCTCGCCGCCGAGCGCCTGCGGGGCGACACGGGCCTGGTCCGGGCCGCCGAGAACGGCGCGATCATCTTCGCCGTCTGCGCCGGCTACCAGATCCTCGGCCACGAGTTCGTCAACGACCTCGGCGAGCGCGAGGCGGGCCTCGGCCTGCTCGACGTCTGGACCACCCGCGGCGAGGGCGCCCGCTGCGTCGGCGACGTGCTCGCCGACGTGGACCCGCGCCTCGGCCTGCCGCAGCTGACCGGTTTCGAGAACCACCAGGGTGTCACCCACCTCGGCCAGGGCGTCCAGCCGCTGGCCACCGTCACCGCCGGCCGGGGCAACGGCACCGGGGACGGGACGGAGGGCGCCTGGCGCGACACCGTGTTCGGCACCTACCTGCACGGTCCGGTGATGGCGCGCAATCCCGCCGTCGCGGACATGCTGATCAAGCTGGCACTGGACGTCAACGCCCTGCCGCCGGCCGACACCACCTGGTACGACGCGCTGCGCGCCGAGCGCATCGCCGCCACGACGCGCCCCGCCTAGTACGCCCCGTCCGCGAACCGGGTGCCCGCGATGCGGTCACCCGGTTCGCGGACGGGCCCCGGCGTACGACAATGGGGCTGCCGGCTGCACACCCTCCTCGGCAGCAGGCTGCACTTCCGCGCGGGGGCGCCGACGGCGCCGCTCCCGCGTCGGCTCCTGCCCGGCCGGACGCAGGGGCCGTATGCTCGACAGCACGGCCGGTTTCGGATGTTCTGTCCGAATCGGCCGGTCCTTCACCCCACGGTCATCTCCCCGCCATCACGGCGAGGGGCTGGCCCGTTACGGTGTCGGTTCGTCGTCCCAGCCTGTAGTCCGGCCGTTCCTCGGTTCTGCTCGGGAGTTGCAAAGCAATGCGTATTGGAGTGCTGACCAGCGGCGGTGACTGCCCCGGACTGAACGCGGTGATCCGTTCCGTGGTCCACCGGGGGGTGGTCGACCACGGCGACGAGATCATCGGGTTCGAGGACGGCTGGCGCGGGTTCCTGGAGGGCGTGCACCGCCCCCTGACGCTGGACTCGGTGAGCGGCATCCTGGCCCAGGGCGGAACGATCCTCGGATCCTCCCGGGTCCAGCCCAGCCACCTGCGCGACGGCGTCGAGCGCGCCAAGCAGTACTGCGCGGACCTCGGCCTCGACGCGGTGATCCCGATCGGCGGCGAGGGCACCCTCAAGGCCGCCAAGCTGATGAGCGACGCGGGTCTGCCGATCGTCGGCGTGCCGAAGACCATCGACAACGACATCGCCGCGACCGATGTCACCTTCGGTTTCGACACCGCCGTCTCGGTCGCCACCGAGGCGCTGGACCGGCTGAAGACCACCGCCGAGTCGCACCAGCGCGTCATGGTGGTCGAGGTCATGGGCCGGCACACCGGCTGGATCGCCCTCAACGCCGGCATGGCGGCGGGCGCCCACGCGATCGTCGTGCCCGAGCGGCCGTTCCACATCGACAAGCTCACCGCCGTCGTCCGCGAGCGCTTCGACCGGCAGAAGAAGTTCGCGATCGTGGTCTGCGCCGAGGGCGCCAAGCCCGAACCCGGCACCATGCACTGGGAGGAGGGCACCAAGGACATCTACGGCCACGAGCGGTTCACCGGCATCGCCACCCAGCTCTCCCGCGAGCTGGAGCACCGGCTCGGCAAGGAGGCCCGTCCGGTGATCCTCGGCCACACCCAGCGCGGCGGCACCCCGACCGCGTACGACCGGGTGCTGGCCACCCGCTTCGGCTGGCACGCCGTGGAGGCCGTCCACAAGGGCGCCTTCGGGCACATCACCGCCCTCCAGGGCACCAACATCAACCTCGTCCCGCTGGCCGAGGCGGTCGCCGAGCTGAAGACCGTCCCGCAGGAGCGCTACCTGGAGGCGGAGACGGTCCTCTGACCCTCCCCGCACCACCGACCGCCGGCCCCCCGAGCACTGCTGCTCGGGGGGCCGGCGGCGGTTCGGCGGCCCGGGGGCCGGATCAGAACCCGGTGTCGTAGGTGTACCGGGCGCTGTGGTCGAGCATGTCCGCCGGAGTGACGTTGTTCCACGGCTTCATGGTCTCGTTGAGGTCGACCACGTTGGCGGTGCCGGCCGCCGGCAGGTAGCCCGCCGAGGGGTGGAGCCGCTGCCACTCCGACCAGAGCTTGTCGATGAAGCAGTGGTGCAGCCAGAACACCGGGTCGTTGGGCGACATGCCGGTGGTCATCAGACCGCCGACCCAGACGTGCACCCGGTTGTGCAGGTTGACCCCGCGCCAGCCCTCCAGGTTGTTGCGGAACCCGTCCGAGGCGCTGTTCCACGGCGCGGCGTCGTACGTGGAGATGGCGAGCACCCCGGAGGTCTCCGTCCGGGTCGGCAGCTGGGCGGTCGCGCTGCCGAGCTGGCGCCGCAGGTAACTGCGGCTGTCGGGCCGCACGTTCAGCGTCCAGTTCCCGGTCGAGTAGGCGAACGGCCCGGTGGTCACCTGGCTGTCGCTGCTGCGGCCGTTGCCGCCCATGAAGTCCGCGCCCCAGATCGAGGCGGCGGCGGTGCGGTCCGCCGTCCAGTCCCAGTACGGGAGGGTGACGGTCGGGTCGATCGCCTGCAGGGCCTCCTCGAACTGCAGCAGGAAGCGGCGGTGCCAGGGCAGGAAGGACGGCGAGCGGTGGCCGACCCGCTCGCCGTTGTCGGTGTCGCTGACGATGAAGTCGTTGTGGGTGGAGACGAAGGAGTCGTACCCGCCGTTGCGCTTGAGCGCGAGCACGGCGTTCACGAAGGCGCGCTTCTCCTGGGCCGTCAGGGTCGCCTGGTTCTTGCGGACTGCCATGAGTCCCCCTTGGGTGTGAAGTGGTCTACCGGGTCAGGGTGTTCGGACTCGCCGCTCAGGCGGTCGCGATCGGCACGAGGGTGGCGCCCTGCAGCTCGCCGACGGCCGCGCGGGCGAGCGAGCGCGGGGTGGCGAAGGTCTGGTAGTGGTTGACGACACTGATCCAGGTGCCGTCCGCGTTGCGCATCATGTGCAGCTCGTCGCCGTCGATCCGCACCGAGTAGCCGGCGCCGCCGTGGTGGTGGCTGCTGCCGTCGGTGACCGGGCGGCCCTGGATGCGGCGGCCCTGGAAGACCTCGTCGAAGGTGTCGGACGCGCCCGGGTCGGCGGCCGTCGCCGGCTTGGTGGTCGGCCCGGCGACGCCGAGCACGACGGTGCCCGCTGCGGCGGTCAGGGCCACGGCGGCCCCCTGCAGCATCCGGCGCCGGGTCAGTTCCGAGGCATGGGTGACTTCGGACATGGTGGTACCCCCTTGAGCACCCCACGTGGTGTTGGGGTGCCGTTCAGAAAGGCTTGCAGAAATGTTAATGCGAGGCGATTTCATGATCGCGCCCGCTATTTCGATGCTTCCAGGGCTTATCGACCTAGAGAACAGCCAATCGGCGGGGGTACGTACGGTTGGCGCGGATCCAGCCACCCGTCGATCGCCCACGCCTCGGACGCCCCAGGAAGATCTCCCGTTTCTTCACTGAAAGATCGTCAGACGAAGATGGATCTTCACGCTGTGCAGATCCCGCGCCGAAGATCCTCCGTCCCCGACCCGTCCCCGGTGACCGGCCTCACCCGGGCAGGATGGCGCGAT
The DNA here is from genome assembly GCF_042883905.1 of Kitasatospora sp. NPDC058170. Classification (NCBI taxonomy): domain Bacteria; kingdom Bacillati; phylum Actinomycetota; class Actinomycetes; order Kitasatosporales; family Streptomycetaceae; genus Kitasatospora; species Kitasatospora sp. NPDC058170. The sequence goes on along the minus strand of NZ_JBHVUV010000007.1, from coordinate 25,656 downwards.
GCGACGGCCTCCCTCCGGCCTCGGGTGGCCGAAGTCGGGCGTGGCGCGCGGAAACTGTCGGTCCGTCGGACAACTCCGGCGGCCCCGGCACGCCGTGCGCCGGCGGCCGGACGCTTCTCGGTACCGTGCGGGGATGGAGATCCTCGCCTACGGCGTCCAAGCAGACGAACAGCCCCTCCTGGAAAAGGCCTTCGCAGGCCGGTACCCTCTGCGCACCCTGGCCGTGTTCCTCAACCGCGACACCGCCCCGCTCGCCGCCGGCTACCCCGCCGTCAGCAGCAGCGTCAACGCCGAACTCGACGCCGGGACCCTCGCCGTCCTCGCCGCCGGCGGGACGAAGCTGATCGCCCAGCGCTCCACCGGCTTCAACAACATCGACCTGGACGCCGCCGCCGACCTCGGCCTCACCATCGCCCGGGTCTCGCACTACAGCCCGTACTCAGTGGCCGAACACGCCTGGGCCCTGGCCCTCGCCGTCAACCGCCGCCTCACCCGGGCCGCCAACCGCAGCCGCGAGTTCGACTTCCGCCTCGACGGCCTCCTCGGCCGCGACATCCACGGCATGACGGTCGGCGTCATCGGCACCGGCAAGATCGGCGAGTGCTTCGCCCGCATCGCCCACGGCTTCGGCACCGAGCTCCTCGGCTGGGACATCGCCCCCAACCCCGCCTGCCTCGACCTCGGCATGACCTACACCGAACTGCCCGGACTCCTCTCCCGCGCCGACCTCGTCAGCCTCCACGTCCCCCTCCTCCCCGCCACCCACCACCTCATCGACACCGCCGCCCTCGCCCGGATGAAGGACGACGCCATCCTCATCAACTCCAGCCGCGGCGGCCTCGTCGACAGCGCCGCCCTCGTCGAAACCCTCCGCGCCGGCCGGCTCTCCGGCGTCGGCCTCGACGTCTACGAGGAGGAGACCGGCGTCTTCTTCACCGACCGGTCCATCCAGGGCATCACCGACGACACCCTCGCCCGCCTCGTCACCTTCCCCCAGGTCCTCGTCACCAGCCACCAGGCCTACTTCACCCACACCGCCGTCGGCCAGATCATCGACGCCACCGCCCGCAACATCGACGACTACGCCGCGGGCCGCCGCAACGAGAACACCCTCGTCCCGAAGGGCTGACGCCGCGAGGAGCCGGGTGCGTCAGCAGGCGGCCAGCCCCTGCTGGATCGCCAGCACCGCCAGCCGCACCCGGTTCGGGCTGCCGGTCTTGGTCATCAGGTTCGACACATGGGTCTTCACCGTGGTGATCCCGATGTGCATCCGTTCGCCGATCTCGGTGTTGGACAGCCCCTCCGCGACCAGCCGGAGCACCTCCTGCTCGCGGTCCGTGAAGTGCACCGCGTCGCGCCGCCGGTCGCCCTCGCTGTCCCAGGCCGAGGAGGCCCGGGACACCACCCTGCGCAGCACGCTCGGGCTGTACGGGCTCTCGCCCTGTACGGCCCGGCGGATCGCGTCCAGGACCGACGCCGGGGACACGTCCTTGGCCAGGAAGCCGCAGGCACCCGCGCCGAGCGCCGGGTAGAGCCGATCGTCGTCGTCGAAGGTGGTCAGCACCACCACTCTGGTGGCCGGCCGGACCCGCAGGATCTGACGGGTCGCCGTGATGCCGTCCGTCCCGGGCATGTGCAGGTCCATCAGGACCACGTCCGGGTGCAGCCGCTCGGTCAGCCGCAGTGCCTCCGCGCCGTTCACCGCCTCACCGGCCACCGTGATGTCCGCCGTGGACTCGCAGAGCATCCGCACACCCGCCCGCACCAGCTGCTGGTCGTCGGCGATCAGCACGCTGATCACGGCCGGCTCCGGTCCGGTGCGGCCGAGGCGGGCAGGCTGGCGGTGAGGCGCCAGCCGCCGGGGACGCTCCCCACGTCGATGGCGCCTCCGACCAGCGCGACCCGTTCGCGCATGCCGAGCAACCCGTAGCCGGTGCCGTCGGGTTGCGGCAGGTCCGGCCCGTCCGGCCCGCGTCGTCGCGGCAGGTCGTTCTCCAGGTCCAGCTGCAAGGTCCCCTCCTCCATCCCCACCCGGAGCCGCACGGCGGCGTGCGGTCCGGCGTGCTTGGTCACGTTCGCCAGCCCCTCCTGGACCAGCCGCAGCACGGTCAGGCTCCGGATCGCGTCCAACTCCGAGATCCGCGAGCCGATCTCGGCCTCGATCCGCAGCCCGGCCTGCCGGGACCGCTCGACCACCCCCTGCACCGCGGCCGGCAAGCCCGTGGTCTCCGCGAGCAGCGGCGCCAGGTGCTGGGGCGGCAGGTCGTGGTCGGCGGGCTCGCGCAGCGCGGTGAGCAGCCGCCGCAGGTCGGTGAGCGCGGTGGTGGCGCTGGCGTGCACGTCGTCCAGCACCTCGGCGAGCCGCTGGTCGGTCCGGGGCAGGACGTGCCGCGCCACGCCCACCCGGAGCACTGTGGAGGCCAGGTGGTGCGCCACCATGTCGTGCAACTCCCGGGCGATCGCGGCCCGTTCGCCCATCCGGGCACCCCACTCGGCGAGGTCCCGGCTGTGCTCGGCCTCGCGGGCACGCTCGTGGGCGGTGCGGGCCGCCGACTCCGCCGAGCGGATGTAACCGGCCAGCAGCACCGGGACGCTGACGATCACCGCCGCCCGGTAGAGGGCGGATCCGATGCCGTCGGCGGTGTGGCCGGCGGAGACCAGCTGAGCGGCCAGCAGTGCCGCCGCGGCCACCGTCGTGGGCCGGCCCCACCGGCGCACCGCCAGTTCGAACAGCGCGGCGCTGGCGCCGACCTTGACCTCGACCAGCACGGCCGGCGCGGACAGCTCGGCCAGCGCCAGCATCCCGGCCTGGCCGAGCGCCACGGGCAGCAGCCGGAAGCCGCCGACCGAGGCCAGCACCAGGACGGCCAGGCCGACGGACCAGTCCGCCGCCCCCAGCTCGGCCGGACTCCGCAGGAGCAGCAGATAGCCCAGGCCGAAGGCCACCAGCGCCAGCCGCATCGGCCCGAACCGGCGGTTGAAGAGACGTCTGATCCACTCCCGCGCCACAGTTGGGACTGTACGGCGATCGGCGCCCTTCATGATCCTCCCCGAGGGGGAGGGCGGCCTCCTCCTTCCGGCCGCCCCGTCCGGCCCTTCGGTCCGCTCGTTCCGACCGGTCGCCCGAAGCCCACGGGCCCGCCCTGCCGGAAGTCTGGGCACATGTGCACCGCCGCGCGGCGGGCTGACCGACCGTGCCTGCGCACTCCCCTCCCCACTCCTCATCCTCCACTCTCTGAAGGAGCGCTCACGTGATCGCATCAATCGGGAGATTCGCCGCCGTGAACCGGCGGTGGGTCCTCCTGGTCGCGGCCCTGTTCACCCTGGTGGCCGGCGGCTGGGGCACCGGCGTGTTCGGTGCCATCACGGGCGGGGCCGGGTTCGACGACCCGGCCAGCCAGTCCGCCCGGGCCGACAAGGTGCTCGCCGGACCTCTCGGTCGCCAGGCCGACGACGTCGTGGTGATGTACCGCAGCGCCGACCGCCCGGTCACCGACCCGTCCCTCGCCGGACCGATTCAGGCCGCGGTGGCCGCCGTGCCCCGCACCGATCTGGCCCGGGTGGACACCTACTGGTCCACCGGCGACAACCCGGACTTCCTCAGCAGGGACGGTCACGCCACCTATGTGGCCCTGCAGTTCAAGTCCTCGGACGACCAGGAGCGGGTCAGGGCCCTGCAGGCCATCGAGGATGACTTCGAAGTCCCGGGGACCGACGTTCGGTTCGGCGGCGTCACCGCGATGACGGAGCAGGTCAACGGACTGACGGGGAAGGACATCGGGCGGGCCGAGATGCTCTCGGTCCCGCTGCTGCTGGTGCTGCTCGTCCTCATCTTCCGCAGTGCCGTCGCCGCCTCCCTCCCCCTGGCCGTCGGCGCGGTGGTGGCTCTCGGGTCCTTCGCGGTCCTGCGCGTGCTCACCCTCTTCGTCGCCGTCTCCAGCAGCGTGATCAACGTGATCACCATCCTCGGGCTCGGACTCGCCATCGACTACGCGCTGTTCATGGTCAACCGGTTCCGTGAGGAGCTCGCCGCCGGAGCGTCGGTGGATGCCGCCGTCGAGCGCACCAGCGCCACCGCGGGCCGCACGGTGGCCTTCTCCGGCCTCGCGGTCGCCATCTCCTTCGCCGGTCTGATGCTCTTCCCGTCCCGCTTCCTGAGCTCGATGGGCTATGCGGCCGTCTCCGTGGTCGCCTTCGCGGTGATCGGCTCGCTGACCCTGCTCCCCGCGCTGCTCCGGGTCACCGGCCACCGGATCAACTCGTGGCGGGTGCCGATGCCGTGGGACCGGCGGGGCGCGGCGCCCCGGCCGGAGGGCCGGGGCCGGTGGTACCGCACGGCCGAGGCCGTGATGCGCCGTCCGCTGCTGACCACGCTCGCGGTGGTCGCCCTGCTGGTCGGCCTGGGGGCGCCGGTCCTGGGCGTCAACTGGGCGCGCCCCGGCGACTGGGTGCTGCCCGGCGGCTCGGACGCGCGGGTCGTCACCCGGCAGTTCGGCACGGACTTCCGGCAGGATCCGACCAGGACGGTCACCGCCGTCGTCACGCTCCCGAGCCCCGCGAGCGGCGAGGGCGGCCCGCTCGGCGAGTACGCCGCCCGGTTGAGCTCGGTGCCCGGCGTGCGGGGCGCCGCGGTGACCGGCACCCACGAGAACCTGGCCCGGATCACCGCGCACTACTCGATGGACCCGATGTCCGCGGAGGCCCGCACCATGGTGGACGGTCTGCGGGCCCAGACCCCGCCGGCGGCCGCCACCACCCGGTTCACCGGCATGCCCGCCTCCCGGGTGGACATCGTCGACATGATCGGTTCCCGGGCGCCCTGGATGGCCCTGTTCGTCGCGGTGGTGTCCTCGCTGGTGCTCTTCCTGGCCTTCGGCTCGGTGACCATCCCGCTCAAGTCGGTCCTGCTGAACCTGCTGTCGCTCTCGGCGGCGTTCGGCGCGATCAAGCTGATCTTCCAGGACGGTTATCTGCAGGACCTGTTGGGCTTCACCCCGATCGGCGCGATCGACGCCAACTTCCCGGTGCTGATCGTGGCGATCGCCTTCGGCCTGGCGATGGACTACGAGGTCCTCCTGCTCTCCCGGATCAAGGAGAGCTACGACCGCACCGGCGATCCGGGCGAGTCCATCGCGCTCGGCCTGCAACGGACCGGAAAGGTCATCACAAGTGCCGCTCTCCTGATGGTGGTTGTCGTCTGCGGCTTCCTGGCCTCGTCCATCGCCTTCATGCAGATGATCGGCGTCGGCCTGGTGGTCGCCATCGTGGTGGACGCGACGCTGGTCCGCGCCGTGCTCGTTCCGGCGACGATGAAACTGCTGGGACACCGGGCCTGGTGGGCACCGGCTCCACTGAGGCGGCTCCGGCGGCCCGGGCTTCGCCGCCTCCGCGCGTAATTCGTTTGACCCGGCGCCGCGGCAACGGCGACTGTGCCTGGTACCACGAGTCGTGGTGCCGGTGCTCCAGGGAGGCAGCAGTAGCAATGGAAATCCGTCCCACGACCGACCAGGACCTCGACGTCTTCGTCGACACGCTCCACACCGCGTTCGGGCGCTTCCCGGAGGCCCCGGCCGAGGGCGGCGGCGGGCGCTGGTGGTCTGCGCTCGAAATGGAGCGCAACCTGCTCGCCGTGACGGCGGACGGCCGGCCCGTCGGCACGGCCGGCGCCTACTCCTTCGAACTCACCCTGCCCGGTGGGATCCTGGCCCCGGTCACCGGGGTCACCGCCGTCGGCGTCCTGCCCTCGCACCGGCGCCAGGGCGTGCTCAGCGCGATGATGCGGCACCAGCTCACCGAGCTGCGGGCCCGCGGGGAGTTCCTCTCCGTCCTGCTGGCCTCCGAGGCCACCATCTACGGCAGGTTCGGCTACGGACCGGCGACCTACACGGCGCGGCTGACGGTGCCCCGCCGCCAGGCCGCCCTCACCCTCCCCCGGGCTCGCGGAGCGGCCGGCACCCCGGCGGCCGGCTCGGACGGCGGTACGGGCAGCGGCGCGGACAACGGCGCGGGCAGCGGCTCGATCGAGGTGCTGCGGCGTGCCGACTGCGGCGACATCCTGGAAGAGGTCTACGACCGGTACCGCCGCGCGCAGCCGGGCGCGCTCTCCCGGCCGCACCGCTGGTGGGCCTCGGGCGCGGGGCAGCCCCCGGTCTCCTCGGCGCCGCGCCACGTCGCCGTCCACCGCGACGCCGAGGGTGTCCCGGACGGGTACGCCAGCTACTCGATCGGCGAGGCCGACACCCTGACGGTCGACGAGACCATCGCCACCGACGACACCGCCACCACGGCCCTGGCCCGGTTCGCGCTCGGACACGACCTGGTCGACCAGGTCGTGTTCAGGCACTTCCCGCCCGAGCACCCGCTGCGCTGGCAGCTCGCGGACTTCCGCGCCGGCCAGGTGGGCAACGACACCGACTGGCTCTGGGTGCGGCTGCTGGACGTCCCGCGCGCGCTCACCGCGCGCGGCTGGTTCCTGGACGGCGAGCTCGTCCTCGACGTCGACGACCCCTTCCTCGGCGAGCACGGCCGCTACCTGCTGACCGTCCGGGACGGCCGGGCCGAGTGCGTCCCGACGGACCGGGAGCCCGACCTGTCCCTGGACGTACGCGACCTGGGCTCGGTGTACCTCGGCGGCACCGCCCCCGGCACGCTCGTACGCGCCGGACACGTGCGGGCCCACCGCCCGGGCGCGGCCGCCCTAGCCGACGCCCTCTTCCGCGCCGAGCGCCCCCCGCACTGTCTGCACTGGTTCTGACCCCGCGCCCGGACGCACCGTCACGCCGACCGGTGGGGGCGTGGGCGGGCGGGGCCCCCCGGGCTCGGGGTGCCCCCGCCCGCCGACCGTCCCTCACTCGCGGGAGAGGTCACTCGCGGGAGAGCATGGCGGCGGCCTCGCGTTCGAGGTCCATGAACGCCTCGCCGCTGACGTCGACGGCCACCCGGTCGATCCGTCCGCCGGTGAAGGGCCAGGGGCGGGTGCCGGGGTAGTCGTCGGTGACGGCGTCGCCCCCGTCGCAGCCGATGTTGAGGCCCTCGCCCGCGATGCTGAACTTGCCCGGCTGGGTCCTGATCCGGCCTTCGCCGACCTTGCGGTCGCCGTGGTAGAGGCTGAGGATGCCGTGGGCGGTGCCGGGCGGGCCCTCGCCGTCCTTGTCGAAGGAGGCCGCCAGGATCAGTCCCTGACCGGTCGGCAGCTCCTCGGTCGCGACGACCTGCTGCACCTCGCTGCCGAGGAAGTTGTAGACGTAGTGCAGCCGGTTGTCCCTGACGTAGAGGGCGTGTCCGCCGAACCGGCCGCCGTGCGCGAACAGCACGCCCTGCGCGCCGGGTTCGGGCAGGTCGACCAGCGCGCCGATGGAGAAGGAGCGCCCGCGCACGGCGACCGCGACCGACTCCGGGACCTCGGCGCCGCCGGGGCGGTACACGTAGCGGCTGCGCGGCGGTGCGAGCTGGGGGCGCGGGGTGGTGATGATCTCGACGGCGGAGCGGTCGTCGAGCGGGAACGCCTGGTAGGCGCCGGCCTCGTGGAACCACAGGCCGACCAGTTCGGCGAGCTTGCCGGGCTCCGCCGCGGCGAGGTCGTGGAGTTCGGCGCGGTCCTCCGCCGTGTGGTAGAGCTCCCAGGCGTCCTCGGGAAAGTGCCCCCACCCGCTGAGCGTGGGGTGGGTGGTGACGGCCTTCCAACCGTCGTGCCAGATGCCCCGGGAGCCGAGCATCGAGTAGAACTGGGTGTGCTTGGCGGTCGGGATGGAGCCGGCGTCGAAGCTGTAGCGCATGCTCACGCCCTCGATCGGGCGCTGGGTGTAGCCCTTCACCGCCTCGGGGAGTTCGATGCCGAGGCAGTCCAGCAGGGTGGGCACCAGGTCGACCGCGTGGTGATACTGGTCCCGGGTCTCGCCGCGGGCCTTGATGCCGTCCGGCCAGGAGATGACGCACGGGTCGCAGGTGCCGCCGTTGAAGGAGTAGCGCTTCCACATCTTGAACGGGGCGTTGAACCCCATCGCCCAGCCGTTCGGGTAGTGGCCGTAGGACTTGGTGCCGCCCAGTTCGTCCAGCATCGCCAGGTTCTCGGCCAGGTCGTCCTGGACTCCGTTGGCGATCTTGTTCTCGTTGACCGATCCGTTCGGGCCGCCCTCGCCGCTGGCGCCGTTGTCGGAGACCACGACGATGATGGTGTTGTCCAACTGGTCGGTGGCCTCCAGGTAGTCGAGCAGTCGGCCGATCTGGTCGTCGCAGTGCGAGAGGAACCCGGCGTACACCTCGGCCATCCGGGAGAACAGCCGCTTCTCGTCGTCGGAGAGGGTGTCCCAGGGGCGGGTGTAGTCCAGCGGCGGGAAGGGCTCGCCCTCCGGTCCGGTGCGGGTCTCGGGGGTGCCGATCGGGTTCAGCGGCGGCAGCTCGGTGTTCTGCGGGACGAGGCCCATCTCCTTCTGCCGGGCCAGGGTCCGGGCCCGCATCACCTCGTAGCCGGCGTCGAACCGCCCGCGGTACCGCTCCGGCCACTCGCTCGGCACCTGGTGCGGCGCGTGCGCGCACCCGGGCGCGTAGTACAGGAACACCGGGCGCTCCGGGGCGATCGCCTTCACGTCGCCGATGAACTCCAGGGCCCTGTCGGTGATGTCGACACCGAAGTGGTAGCCCTCCTCGGGCGTGGACGGCTGCTCGACGGGGTGGTTGTCGTGCACGAGGTCCGGGTACCACTGGCTGGTCTCGGCGCCGAGGAAGCCGTAGAAGCGCTCGAAGCCGCGGGCGACCGGCCAGTTGTGCTTGGTCGACGCCAGGTTCATCTCGTCCTCGGCGCACAGGTGCCACTTGCCGACCAGCGCGGTGCTGAAGCCCCGCTCGACCAGGATCTCGCCGAGCGTGGCGCACTGCGGCGGGATGTGCCCGTTGGCGCCGGGGAACCCGACCGCGCACTCGCTGATGCAGGCCATGCCGTTGGTGGTGTGGTTGCGGCCGGTCAGCAGGCACGAGCGGGTCGGGGAGCACAGGGCGGTGGTGTGCCACTGGCCGTAGCGCAGTCCGTTCGCGGCGATCCGGTCGATGTTGGGCGTCTCGATCGGGCCTCCGTAACAGCTCATCGCGCCGAAGCCCACGTCGTCGAGCACGATGTACAGCACGTTCGGCGAGCCGGGCGGGGCCTTGGGCTGCTCGTAGGGTCCCCAGTCCGGGACCGAGTCGCGGATGTCGAGGTTGACGACGCCGCGGAAGGGATTGGCCATGGCAGGTCTCCTCACGGGTGCTCCGCTCCCCAGCCTCGGCGCCCGGGCCCGCGCCCGCATCACCCGCACCGGGTGACCTCCGTCGGGGCCCTCCGCACGCCTGCCCCGGCCCGTCCCCTCCCCCGAGGAGCGCCCCCCGGCCCGCCCCGGCTCAGCCCTGGGCCGACCGCCTGCGGTACCAGTCGGCCGCGTCGGCCAGCCGGGCCAGCGGGCCGGGGCCCGGCGGGCACTGCGCGAGCCGCCAGATGTCCTCGCTGCGGTACCAGTGGTCCTGGCCGACCAGCGCGAACTGCCGCTCGGAGATCCGTCCGCGGTGCTCGTCGAGCAGCCGCAGGCACGCGGCCCACGGCTGGCCCGGCCCCGGCAGCGCGGGGAGCACGCCGTACCCGGCGAGGGCCGCCAGCAGGTCCCCGGTGCGGACCGGCTCGGGGTGGCTCGCGTGGTGGACGCCCGGCGCGACGGCCTCCCGGGCCGTGGCCAGCGCGGCGATCAGACGGGCCAGGTCCCCGACGTCCACCATGGACAGCCGGGCCGTGCCGCCGTCCCAGAGGACGGGGACCCGCCGGACCAGTTCCTCCAGGGCGGGCACCACCCAGCGGTCCCCGGCGCCGGTCACCAGGCCGGGCCGGAGCACCACGGCCCCCGCCTCCCGGGCGTGCCGCTCCCCCGCCAGCCTGGTCCGGCTGGCCGCGGAGACCGGTACCGCGGGCACCCCGTCGACGGCGATGCCCCGGTGCGGGCCCGCGCCGTAGACGGCCGCCGTGGACAGGTGCACGATCCGGCCGACCCCGGCCCGGACCGCCGCGCCCATCAGCGCCTCCGTCCCGCGGGAGTTGACCGCCTCGCACTCCTCCTCGCTGCCGCCGACCCGGGAGGCCAGGTGGACCAGCACGTCCGCGCCCTCGCACAGCCGGGCCGGCGACACGGCGTCCGTGAGGTCCCCGGTCAGCCACTCGACCGGCCCGCCGCCGCCTTGCGGCGGCGCGCTGCGGACCAGCGCGCGCACCCGCACCCCCTGCTCGGTCAGCGCCCGCAGGGCGGCCGAGCCGATGAACCCGGTCGACCCGGTCAGCGCGACGACCCGGGTGGTCACGCCCGCTCCGGGCGGCGGTCGGTGTCCAGCAGCAGGCCCGCGCGGACCTCCGCCGGGGCCAGCCCGGGCAGCAGGTAGCGCCACAGCTCGGCGATCCGCTGCGGCAGGTCGGCCCGGCCGGTGGCGATCTGCGCCATGATCTGCGAGCCGGTGAAGCTGGCCACCAGGACGGTGGCGAAGCCGCGCTCGTCCGCCTCGGCCAGCAGGTCGCCCTGGGCGCGGGCGGCGGCGAGCTCGCCGCGGAAGCGCTCGATCCACTCCTCGTAGATGGAGTACTCGGCCAGCCCCGACTCGTCCTGCTCGACCGCCAGCCGCACCCCGCCCCGGAGCAGCACGTTGTGCTGCAGCTCGTGGGCCAGGTAGTAGGTGAGGTCGATGAGCTGCTGGAGCCCCTTGGGCTCCTCCGGGAGGTCCCGGAGGCCGTCGGCCTGGTGCATGATCACCGCACGGGCGAGGTCCTGCTTGGACTTGAAGTGGAAGTACATCGCTCCCTGGGTCGTCGAGGCGCGCTCCACGATCTTCATGATGGACGCCCCGGCATAGCCCGCTTCGTCGAAGACCGCGGCCGCCGCCTCCAGGATGAGCTCCCTGGTACGAACCGCCCGTTCCTGCCTGACCTGCACAGTCACCTCACCCCATGTCCACCGATAAAGAAATCAGACGTGCTCCGTGACGAAACGGTGCGCATATGATGCTGCACCGTCTGCCCTATCAGGTTTGCCGCCACACCGACACCGATTCAAGGAAAGCGTACCCTTATGTCCAAAATCGGGACAATCGCCGACCCGACCGGCGATTACACCATCACCCAGGAACTTGTCCACAAGCTGGATCCAGAAGAGGTCTTTCTCACGAACTGGCGCCGCACCGGGCCCGACTCCTTCACGGTGGCCGCCCGGTGGCCCGCCGACCAGCCATTCTACCGAGCCGCCGACGGCGAGTACGAGCCGCTCCTCGTCACCGAGACCGTACGTCAACTCTTTCCCTTGCTCTGCCATGTCGGGTACGGCACGCCCTTCGGCCATCACCTGGTCTGGGAGGGCTACCGCTACGAGCTGGCGCCGCACGCCCTGAGCGGCCGCGACGGCCCGGCCATGCTGGAACTCCGGGTGGTCTGCTCCGATATCGTCCACCGCAGATCGCAGCTCGCCGCCCTCACCATGGACGTGGACGTACTGCGTGACGGAATGCCCGTGGCCACCGCGCACTCCCGTTTCACCGTCCAGGCGCCCGCGGTCTACTCCCGGCTGCGTGGTGCGAATGCGGACAGCGCCGGTGCCATGGCCGCCGCCCCGCCCGCGGCCGCCCCCATTTCCGCCCGCTATTCGGGCCGGCCCGACCCGGCCGACGTCGTCCTCGCACAATCCCCGGCGCCCGGCATATCGATATCCGAATTCCCGGAGGAATTCCACGGCACCCGGCCGGACGGCTGGTGGCTGCGGGTCGACACCGCCCACCGCAAGTACTTCGACCACCCGGTGGACCACGCCCCCGGCATGCTGCTGCTGGAGGCCGCCCGGCAGGCCGCCCAGGCCGTGCTGCACCCGCGGCCGGTGCTCCCCGTGACCATGGAGGCCGCGTTCCACCGCTACGTGGAGCTCGACGCCCCGTGCCGGATCGAGGCGCGGGTGCTCCCGGACGGCCCGGTCCGGGTCACCGCCGAGCAGCACGGGCAGCTCTGCTTCACCGCCGAGGTCGGCACCGGCGACCGGCCGGTGCTGGCCGCGACCGCCGGTACGGCGGGGGCGGCGGACGAGCCCGGGTAAGGCCCGCCTAGGCTGTGGACGCACAGCAAAACGGGCGAACCGGACCCACCCCGGGACCGCGAGGACGGAAAGCAGGACCCGCCGATGGGCGACGGAATGTCAGGAATGCACCACCACGGCGGGATGACGCAGCTGGGCCCGTTCTCCTTCTCCAACGTCTGGACGTGGTCGCCCGACTGGGTGTTCCTGATCGGCAGCCTGGCCGCGTTGGCGCTGTACGGCGCCGGCGTGGTCCGGCTCCACCGGCGCGGGGACCGCTGGCCGATCGGCCGGACGGTCGGCTGGGCGGCGGGCGCCGGCTCGGTGATCCTGGTCACCTGCACCGGGCTGAACGACTACGGCATGGTCCTGTTCAGCGCGCACATGATGCAGCACATGGTGCTGTCCATGCTGTCGCCCATCCTGCTGCTGCTCGGCGCGCCGATCACGCTGGCGCTGCGCGCGCTGCGCCCGGCCGGCAAGGGCCGCCCGCGCGGGCCGCGCGAGCTGCTGGTGGCGCTGCTGCACAGCACCTACGTCAAGGTGATCTCGCACCCGGCGTTCACCATCCCGCTGTTCATCGCGAGCCTCTACGGGGTCTACTTCACCCCGCTGTTCGACTTCCTGATGCAGTACCGGCTGGGGCACATCGCCATGATGGTGCACTTCCTGGCCGCCGGGCTGGCGTTCTTCTGGCCGATCATGGGCGTGGACCCGGGCCCGCACCGGCCGAGCCACGTGATGCGGATCATCGAGCTGTTCATGGGTATGCCGTTCCACGCCTTCTTCGGCGTGGCGGTCATGATGGCCACCCACGAGGTGGTGACCACCTTCACCGAGGCCGGCGCACCGCCCGGGACGGACCTGCTGGCGGACCAGAAGCTGGCCGGCGGCATCACCTGGGCGTTCGGCGAGATCCCGACCGCGATCGTGCTGATCGCGCTGGTGTACCAGTGGATGCGCTCCGAACAGCGGGTGTCGCGCCGCCGGGACCGCGCCGAGGACCGCAACGGCGACGCCGAGCTGGCGGCGTACAACGCCTACCTGGCCTCGCTGGACAAGCGCAGCCAGCGGCCGGCCCCGGCGGCCGACGCCGGCTGACCGCCCCACCGGGCCCGACGAGACCGACGAGACCGGTCCGACGAGACCGACACCATGAGACCCCCGCCCGGGACCGGGCGGGGGTCTCGTCGTTCCCTGGGTCAGCCGCGCTGCCGGGCCAGGCCGCTCACCAGGATGTCCAGGCCGAACTCGAAGCGCTCGTCCCCGACGTTGCGGGTGAGTGCGGCGGCCATCGCGGTGATCATCGGATAGCGGTCGACCGGGATCGTCCCGAAGTAGTCCCGCACCTGGTCGGTGTACTCCTGCGGGTTCCCGCCGCCGCGCATGGACACCTCGAACGTGGTCGCCGTGGTGTAGAGCCCGAGCAGGTCCACCCCGTACGCGGCGGTCTGGTCGTCGAGGCCGCCCGCGCGCAGGATGCCGAGCATGGTCTCGGCGATGTCCATGGCGTGCGGGGTGACGGGCACGTTGGCCACCACCGCGGCCCGGGCGAGGTCCCGGTGCCCGAGCAGGACGTCCCGCGAGCGGCGCATCAGCCGCTTGAGCTGCTCCTGCCACTCGGCGGCGTCGGGCTGTTCGAGCTCGATCTCGGAGTAGGCCAGGTCGAGGACCTGCTCGACCAGCTCCTCCTTGCTGCCGATGTGGGCGTACAGGCTCGCGGCGCCGGTGCCGAGCTCCTGGCCGACCCGCCGCATGCTCAGCGCGTCCATGCCCTCGGCGTCGACGATCCGCAGCGCGGCCTCGACGATCCGCTCCCGGCTCAGCGGCTGCCGCCGGGCCGCCGGCTTCTCCTTCTCCTGCCAGTGCGCTGGCCAGCTCGGACGCGGGGCGGCACTGGTCATCGGGGCTCCTTCGTGGTCGGCGACGGATCCCAGGGTACTTGACACGAACGACGTTCCATGGGAGAACACTGTTCGTCGCGAAAAACAGTGTTCGTTACGGCGAACGCTGTTCGTTCAAGCCCTCGATTCCCCGGGAGACCCGCCCATGCCCCGTCGGACCGCCCCTCCGCCCGCCCTCCGTCCCTCCGCAACCCCTTCCCCCGCAACCCCTTCTCCTGCAGCGCCTTCCCCTGCAGCCCCGGCCCCCGCCACCCCGGCCCCCGCCATGGAGAGCGGGTCCGAGCCGACCGGGTACCGGCTGCGCTGGGCCGGCCTCGCCGTGATCCTGCTCGCCGAGGTGATGGAGCTGCTCGACACCACGATCGTCGGCGTCGCCTCCCCCGCCATCCAGCGCGACTTCGGCGGCACCGGGTCGCAGATCCAGTGGATCTCCGCCGCGTACACGCTCGCCTTCGCCGTCCTGCTGATCACCGGCGGGCGGCTCGGCGACATCTTCGGGCGCAAGCGCCTGTTCATCACCGGCGCGGCCGGCTTCACCCTCGCCTCGGTGCTCTGCGCGACCTCCCCCGGCCCGGCCACGCTGATCGCGGCGCGGACCGTGCAGGGCCTGTGCGGCGCGCTGCTGCTCCCCCAGGGGCTCGGCCTGATCAAGGCGATGTTCCCGCCGAAGGAGGCGGGCGCCGCGTTCGGCCTGTTCGGCCCGGTGCTCGGGCTCTCCTCGGTGATCGGCCCGATCCTCGGCGGCTACCTCACCGACGCCGACTGGTTCGGCACCGGCTGGCGCATGATCTTCCTGATCAACCTGCCGCTCGGTGCCGTCGCGGTGCTCGCCGCCACCCGGCTACTGCCCGCCGACCGCACCACCCGCCCGGCCTCGGCCGGGCGGATCGACCCGCTCGGCGTGCTGCTGCTGAGCGGCGCCGTCCTGCTGCTGGTCTACCCGCTGGTCCAGGGCCGCGAGCTGGGCTGGCCGCTCTGGACGTACGCCGCGATGGCCGGCGCCCTGCCGGTGCTCTGGCTCTTCTCGGCCCACCAGCGCCAGGTGGTGCGGCGCGGCGGCACCCCGCTGATCGAGCCCACCCTGCTGCGCAAGCGGGCCTTCACCTCGGCCCTGGCCACCGGGCTGCTGTTCTTCGCCGCGGTGTCCGGCCTGATGCTGACCTTCACCCTCTACCTGCAGCTCGGCCTCGACTGGAGTCCGCTGCACGGGGGCCTGACGATGATCCCGCTCTCGCTCGGCATCGTCGCCGGCGCGGTGCTCTCCGGCGCGGTGCTGGGCCCCAGGTACGGGCGGCGCGTCCTGCACGCCGGGATGGCGGTCGCCGCGCTGGGCGCGCTCGGCATGTGGGCCAGCCTGGCGCACTGGTCCACCGGTCTCACCAGCTGGGAGCTGAGCCCCGCGCTGGTCGTCACCGGGCTCGGGCTCGGCCTGATCATGGCGCCGTTCTTCGACATCGCCCTGGCCGGGGTGGACGACCGCGAGACCGGCTCGGCCTCCGGCGTCCTCAACGCCGTCCAGCAGCTGGGCGGTTCGCTGGGCGTCGCCGTCCTCGGCACCGCCTTCTTCGGCTGGGCCGCCTCCGACGGCTTCGAGCACGGCGCGGGCTGGACCTTCGGGCTCACCGGCGGCCTGCTCGCCCTGACCTTCCTGGTCGCCTTCCTGCTCCCCCGCCGGGCCCGCCCGCACGAGCAGGGGTGACCCCCGGGCCTGCGGACCCTGGGGTCCGTCTTCGAGCCGCCGCCCGTCCGGCGGGCGGCGGCTCGTCGCGTCCGGGGAGGGCTCCCGGCGTAGGGTCCGGGGATGCAAGCCCTTCTGATGGCCGCCCTGCTCGCCGTGGTGCTGCTCTCCCGGATCCAGGAGCCGAGACGGTTCGGCAACGGGGTCCTGCTCGGCCTGATCGCCGTCTGCGCGGCGCTCGGCACGGTCAGCGCGGTCGGCCACTTCTCGGCGCCGGCCGCCGGCGCCGTCACGGCCGCGGTGGCGGGCGCGGTCTGGCTGAGCGGGCTGGTGGCGGCCGCCCTGCTGGTGGCCAACGGGGTCACGATGGTGCGGCGGGAGGGCACCCGGCCGGCCAGCCTGCTCGCGCTGCTCACCGGCGCCGGGCTGCTCGCCCTGCTGGCGCTGCTGCTCTCGGCCACCTACCTCGGCGTCCGGGAGCTGCGGGCGGCGGCCGGGGCCGCCGTGCTGATCGGCGGCTACGGCGCGTTCCTGCTGCTCTGCTTCCTCGGGTACACCCTGCTGTACCGGCGGCTCGCCGTGCGGCCGGGCGCCGACTACGTGGTGGTGCTGGGCGCCGGGCTGGACGGCTCCGAGGTGCCGCCGCTGCTGGCGGCCCGGCTGGACCGCGCCATGGCGCTGTACCGGGCCGAGGAGGCGGCCGGGCACGCGCCGCTGCTGCTGGTGACCGGCGGCAAGGGCCCGGACGAGAACTGCACCGAGGCCTCCGCCATGGCGGAC
Organism: Kitasatospora sp. NPDC058170; assembly: GCF_042883905.1. Lineage (NCBI taxonomy): Bacteria > Bacillati > Actinomycetota > Actinomycetes > Kitasatosporales > Streptomycetaceae > Kitasatospora > Kitasatospora sp. NPDC058170. Next base: position 9,235 of record NZ_JBHVUV010000007.1, on the reverse strand, counting down.
CACCTGGTCGCCCACGGCTGCCCGCGCGAGCGGATCCGGCTGGAGGAGAAGGCCACCAACACCACCGAGAACCTCGCCTTCAGCCGGGAGCTGATGGAGCAGGAGCACCCCGGCTACCACTGCACCGTGGTGACCAGCAGCTTCCACGTGCTCCGCTCCGCCATCACGACCCGCCGGGCGGGTGTGCCCGGGCAGGTCGTCGGCGCGCCGACGGCCGGGTACTACTGGCCCAGCGCCGTCCTGCGCGAGGTGGTCGCGACCGCGCTGCTCTACCCGCGGGCGAACGCCGCCGCCCTCCTGCTGCTCGCGGCCGCGGGGGCGGCGGCGGGGTGGCGGTGGTGACGCGACCGGCCCGGGGCCGCCCGGACGCGGGGATGCCCCCGGGTCACTGACGGACCCGGGGGCATCCCGGTGGGCTCGGCGCCGACTCGGCGCCGGCCCTGCTACGGCTGCAGCTGCAGCTGCGGCTACGGTCAGCCGAGGTTGGCCAGCGCCTCGTTGAAGGTCTTCGACGGACGCATCGCGGCCGCCGCCTTGGCGGCGTCCGGCTGGTAGTAGCCGCCGATGTCGACCGGCGAACCCTGGACCGCGATCAGCTCCTCGACGATGGCCTGCTCCTGCTCGGCCAGCGTCTTGGCGAGACCGGTGAACGCCTGCGCCAGCTCGGCGTCGGCGGTCTGCTGCGCCAGCTCCTGGGCCCAGTACAGGGCGAGGTAGAAGTGGCTGCCGCGGTTGTCGATGCCACCGAGGCGGCGGCTCGGCGACTTGTCCTCGTTGAGGAAGGTGCCGGTGGCGCGGTCCAGCGTGTCGGCCAGGACCTGGGCCCGGGCGTTGTCCGCGGTCTGCGCCAGGTGCTCGAAGCTGGCGGCCAGCGCGAAGAACTCGCCCAGGCTGTCCCAGCGCAGGTAGTTCTCCTTCACCAGCTGCTGGACGTGCTTCGGGGCGGAGCCGCCGGCGCCGGTCTCGAACAGGCCGCCGCCGTTCATCAGCGGGACGACCGACAGCATCTTGGCGCTGGTGCCCAGCTCCAGGATCGGGAAGAGGTCGGTCAGGTAGTCGCGCAGCACGTTGCCGGTGACGGAGATGGTGTTCTCGCCGCGGCGGATGCGCTCCAGCGAGAACAGGGTCGCCTCGACCGGCGACTTGATCTCGATCTGCAGGCCCTCGGTGTCGTGCTCCGGCAGGTACGCCTTGACCTTCTCGATCAGGACGGCGTCGTGCGCACGCTCCGCGTCCAGCCAGAACACGGCCGGGTCGCCGGTGGCGCGGGCGCGGGTGACCGCCAGCTTCACCCAGTCGCGGATCGGCAGGTCCTTGGTCTGGCAGGCGCGGAAGATGTCGCCGGCCTCCACGGCCTGCTCCAGGACGACCTCGCCGTCGGCGCCGACCAGGCGGACGGTGCCGGCAGCGGCGATCTCGAAGGTCTTGTCGTGGCTGCCGTACTCCTCGGCCGCCTGGGCCATCAGACCGACGTTCGGCACCGAGCCGATGGTGGCCGGGTCGAGGGCGCCGTGGGCGCGGCAGTCGTCGAGGACGGCCTGGTACACGCCGGAGTAGCTGCTGTCCGGCAGCACGGCCAGGGTGTCGGCCTCCTTGCCGTCCGGGCCCCACATGTGGCCGGAGGTGCGGATCATGGCCGGCATCGAGGCGTCGACGATGACGTCGCTCGGCACGTGCAGGTTGGTGATGCCCTTGTCGGAGTCGACCATGGCCAGGGCCGGGCCCTCGGCCAGCTCGGCCTCGAAGGAGGCCTTGATCTCGGCGCCGTTCGCCAGCGCGTCCAGGCCGCCCAGGATGCCGCCGAGGCCATCGTTCGGGCGCAGACCGGCGGCGGCGAACGCCTCACCGTACTGGGCGAAGGTCTTCGGGAAGAAGGCACGGACCACGTGGCCGAAGATGATCGGGTCGGAGACCTTCATCATGGTGGCCTTGAGGTGCACCGAGAACAGCACGTCCTCGGCCTTGGCGCGGGCCACCTGGGCGGTGAGGAACTCGCGCAGCGCGGCGACGCGCAGCACGGAGGCGTCGACGACCTCACCGGCGAGGACCGGTACCGACTCGCGGAGCACGGTGGTGGAGCCGTTGGCGGCCACCAGCTCGATGCGCAGCGAACCGGCCTCGGCGATCACGGCGGACTTCTCGGTGGAGCGGAAGTCGTTCACGCCCATGGTGGCGACGTTGGTCTTGGAGTCGGCCGACCAGGCACCCATGCGGTGCGGGTGGGTCTTGGCGTAGTTCTTGACCGAGGCGGGGGCGCGGCGGTCGGAGTTGCCCTCGCGCAGCACCGGGTTGACGGCGCTGCCCTTGACCTTGTCGTAGCGGGCGCGGACGTCCTTGTCCTCGTCGGTCTGCGGGTCGTCCGGGTAGTCCGGCAGCGCGTAGCCCTGCGCCTGCAGCTCGGCGACGGCCGCCTTCAGCTGCGGGATGGACGCCGAGATGTTCGGCAGCTTGATGATGTTGGCGCCCGGGGTCTTGGCGAGCTCGCCCAGCTCGGCGAGGGCGTCCTCGATCCGCTGGCCCTCCTCGAGACGCTCCGGGAAGCTCGCGATGATCCGCCCGGCGAGGGAGATGTCGCGCGTCTCCACGCGCACACCGGCCGTCGAGGCGTAGGCCTGCACCACGGGCAGGAACGAGTACGTTGCCAGGGCAGGCGCCTCGTCGGTGTGCGTATAGATGATGGTCGAGTCAGTCATCGGTACTCCGCTTCACGTCTCCAACGTCTTGATGTCAAGATATCTCGTGAGCGCCCCTTTGCTCCACCTCCCCCCGCCCCAGGCGTGCGCCGGGCGCCCGGGCGGGCCCCGGCGGTCAGCTCCACGGTGGTCCCCGCGCGGGTGGGGGGCAAGTGGGAGCTGCTAAGGAACGGCCCGGCGCTGCTCGGCGAGGCGGGGGCCGAACTCCTCCTCCTCGGTGAGGAACCAGAGCTGGGTGCCGCGGTTGCTCTCCACGACGAAGTCGCGCAGGGCGTCGCTCGCGGCGACGTGGGCGGAGATGTCGCCGATGACGGCGAGGCCGATCCGGTAGGTGACGAACTTCTGGACGATCCCGCCGGCGACCCGGGTGCTCAGCCGGAAGAAGTCGCCGTCGAGCCGGGCCGCCGGGACGACGACCCAGTCGGCGCCCTGTCCGAACGCGTCCCCGATCACGTCGGTCGCGTCGCGCTCGCTGCGGATCGGCGGGCCGTCGGGGGTGAGCCGCAGGACGGTGGGGTCGTACTCAGGCATGGCCGTTCTCCCTGATCAGCGCGTTGATGATGACGAGCAGCTCGGCCGTGTCGGCCAGGTCCCCCAGGATGATCACCTTGAGCGTGGACCGCTCCTCGTGGTGGACGGTCTCGACCCGCAGCCGCCCGCCGTCCTCCCTGGGGCCGGCGATCGCCGCCATGAGGGTGTTGGCCAGCCGGACGACCTCCTCGGTCCCGATGCCGTCGATCTGGACGATCGTGGACGCGTCGGCGCGGCGCGGCTCGGGGGCCGGCTCGGGCGGCGTGACGGGGGCGCCGGTGAACTCCTCCAGGTCCTGGCGGGCGATCCGGTACTGCTTGCCGATCCTGGTCGCCTTCAGTCGGCCGTCCCGGACGTAGCCGCGCACGGTGCGGACGTGCAGGCCCAGCAGCTCCGCCACCTGTTCCACCGAGTAGTACTGCGGCACCGGCCGTCACTCCTTTCGGGTCTTCCCTATCCTCACGCAACCTACCAGTTCGACATGCAGAATAGGGAAGGATAGTCACGACCGACCGGCCGGACGGCCCGGCGGAACGTCAGGAGTCCGTCAACGCACCGCGTCATTCGGTCAACGCCGCGTCAGGACGGCCTCCGGTGGGCCGAGCCGGGCCTAGCGTCAAGGGAGCAGTTCCGGCAGGCCCCTCCACCACTCGGGAGCACCCGCATGGCCCGCGTCGTCTGGCACGTCCCGGTCACCGTCACCGGACGCACCACCGCCCTCCGCCTCTTCCGCCTGCGCGACGGCCGCCGCTGTGCGGTCGGCTTCAGCTCCGCCGAGGCCCTGGCCGCCCTCCTCGGGCCCGGCCAGGCCCACACCGAACTCTCCGAGCCCGCCCTGCGCGCGCTCACCGATCCGCTGGGCGTCGACGCCCTGGTCCTGGACCCGAAACTGGTGGCACCGCCCGTCACCGGCCCGGCCGACCGCCCGGCGGCCGTCGCCCCCGTTCAGCTCCAGCGCCGGTGACGCGCCTGCGGCTGCTCCCCGACGCGCCGGCCGAGCCCGCCGAGGAACGACCCCTGCACGCGGTGGTCCGGATCGGCTTCGGTCCGGTGCCACTCGACTTCGACCGGCTCGCCGCCGAGTTCCCCGCCGTCCAGAGCGGCCTCGCCCTGGCCGGCGACGTCGACCTCGAACTCCGCCTCGCCTGTACCGGCCCCGACGAGTTACGCGCCATCTCCACCGCCCTGCTGCGGGCCGGCGCGGCCAACCTCCAGGTGGACCTGGTCCTGCGCGCCCTGACCCGCGGCCGGCCCGCCCTCCACCCCGTCCCCTAGGGCTTGCCCTAGGCCCCCTGGCGCACCCGTCCGGGGCGGCTCGTCCCGACCGCGGCCCCTTCCCGCCCCCCGCCGACCGGGGAGGGGCCACGGGCCGCGTGACGGTCACCCCGGCCGGTCAGATCTCGCGGGGGTCGCCGAGCTCAGTGCGGAGCCGGGCGCGGGCGGCCGCCAGCCGGTCCACGTAGTCGGGCGCGAACACGGCGGTGAGCGTCCCGTCGAGCGTCCCGGCGATGCGCTGGACCGGCACCCAGACGGCCGGGTCGTCGACGACCCGGCCCAGCTCGGTCATCTGCAGGCGGTGGAACCAGTCGGAGAGCACCAGGGCCTCGTCGGGGGTCAGGGTGATCGTGATCTTCTCATCGTCCATCGGCTCAACGTACCGTCGTGCTGTCACACGGTGGAGCCCGGTCTCCGCCGCTAGCGGAGGAGAGCAGCAGCATGGACCAGCTGACGTATGCCGAGGTCAAGGCGGCCGGGGAGCGGATCGCAGGGCGGGTACGGCCCGTCGCGGTGGCCCCCGGGGACGACACCGGACGGGTCTGGCTGGCTCTGGAGTTCCTGCAGCACACGGGGAGCTTCAAGGCGCGCGGGGCGCAGAACTTCCTGCTGGCGCACGCCGAGGCGGGCACCCTCCCGGAGGCCGGCGTGACCATCGCCTCGGGCGGGAACGCGGGGCTGGCCTGCGCCTGGGCGGCCCATGAACTGGGCCTCCGGGCAACGGTGTTCCTGCCGCAGACGGCCCCGCCGGTGAAGGTCGCCCGGCTGCGCTCCTACGGCGCTGACGTACGGCTGGCCGGTACGCAGTACGCGGAGGCGCTGGCCGCCTGCGAGGAGTTCGCGGCGGCGGGCGGCGCGCTGGCCTCGCACGCCTACGACCACCCGCTGATCGCCGCCGGCGCGGGCACCGTGCTGGAGGAGATCCGCACCCAACTGCCCGACCTGGACACGGTGGTGGTGTCGGTCGGCGGCGGCGGGCTGTTCGCCGGGGTGGCCGCCGCGGCCCGCGAGCACGGCGTCCGGGTGGTCGCGGTGGAGCCCGTGCACAGCCGGGCGCTGAACGCGGCGCTGGCCGCGGGCCGGCCGGTGGACGTCACGGTGGACTCGGTCGCGGCCGACGCGCTGGGAGCCCGCCGGGCCACGGCACTTGCCGTGCACGCCGCCCAGGATCCCGGTGTGCGTTCGCTGTTGGTCTCGGACGAGGCCATCATCCGGGCCCGGCAGGGCCTTTGGGACGAGCGCCGGATCGCCGTCGAGCACGCGGCCGCCACCGCACTCGCCGCGGTGGAGGCCGCGGGGGCCGCGGACGCCGTGCACGGGGAACGGATCGCCGTCCTGCTCTGCGGCGCCAACACCGACCCGTCCGACCTGGTGGCGGCGCCGTAGCCCCCTCTCGACCCCTCCGGCACCCTCCTCGGCGCCTATCCGATCCCCTGGCGGTCCGGCACCAGCGCAAAGGCGCGGACCTCCGGGTCGGCCAGCTGCTCGGCCACCGCGCGGTCCAACAGGCGGCGCTGCTCCAGGAGTTCGGGGCGGCGCCCGTCCGGGGTGATCCGCAGCAGGTCGTCCAGGGCGGCGGCCAGCCGGCGGGTCACCTGGGGGTGGCCGGCCCCGCAGAGGCGGATCTCGGTGAAGGCCAGGTCGACCATGCAGCTCCAGTCCGGCACCGGCTCGACCAGCCGGACCGCGCCCGCCCTGTCGCGGAAGCGGAGGTCCCCGAAGCTCTCGTGGACGAGCATGCCGAGCAGTTGGTGGATCCGGTCGATCGCCTGGACGGCCGTGGTCGGGTCGTTGACGGCGGGCGAGAGCGCGCGGATCGCGATGTCGACCAGCTGCCGGAACCCGAAGCTGAGGTCCTGGTGCATGGTGCGCTCGACACCGACGTTGAGCGCCCAGGCGATCCGGTGCGGCCGCGGCGGGCGGGCCGCGCCCGCCACCCGGACGATCGGGGTGCCGGGCGTGATGAAGTCGCCGATCCGGGGGACGAGGTACAGCACCACGTCGTGCTTGCGGGCGATCCGCACCAGCCGGCGGATGTTGACGTCCCGCAGGGCGCCCGAGCGGCCCTCGTGCAGCAGGGTGAGCGCCCCCTCGGGCACCACCGGCGGTTGCGGCTCGGGCGGCATCGCGCGGTACTGGACGATGACCGCCACCGACTCGTTGGCGACCCGGTCGATCACGTACGACACCCGCAGCAGCCGCAGGGTGGCCTGCACGTACAGCACGAACAGCGCCAGGCTGAGCAGCACCAGCAGCACGGCGACCAGCCCGGAGAAGACCGGGACGGAGGTGACCTTCGCCGGGTCGGTGGAGTCGTCGTAGCTGAGCTGGACGAGCAGCGCGAAGAGGAAGGTGGCCAGGCAGACGGAGAAGGTGGCCTTGGTCAGCCGGCTGCGCACATACAGCCTGAGCACCCGTGGGGAGAACTGGCTGGCGGCCATCTGCACGGCCACCAGCGAGATCGAGAAGACCACCCCGATGAAGGTCAGCATCGCCGAAGTGACGGTCGACACCACACTCTTGGCCGCGCCGGTGAACCGCATCAGCTCGTCCGCCGAACCGGTCTCGGCGACGCTCGCGGCGACGCTGGCCTCGTCCAGCCAGGCGGTGAGCCCGGCCAGCAGCACCGCCCCGACACAGGTGAGCAGTGGCGCGAACCAGAACGACTCCCGCAGGTGCTCGCGCAGCGGGGAGAGCGGACGGTAGCGGACCGGTCGGGGCGGGGCGGGCTTGCGGTCGGTCATCGCCCCAGGCTAGGGCGGTGGTCGCGGCTAGCGGCGGCGCGCCACGCTCGGGGCGGCAGGGCCGATCGGGTCCCAGCGTTTGTCTGACAATTCGCGCCGCGCGCTGACGCGACGCGAATTGTCAGACGAGTCCTCGGCCGGACAGGTCCTAGCCCTGCGGGGCCGTCTCGGCCGGTGTGACGGGCTTGGCGGGGGTGGTGGTGCGGCCGCCGCCGAAGAGGTTGAGGAACACGGCCAGCGTCGGGACGAGGTAGAGCGCCCAGACCACCAGCTGGAGCACGGTCGGATCGGGCTGGAAGTTGAACACGCCCTTCAGCAGCGTGCCGTACCAACTGTCCTTGGGAACCGTGGAGCTGACGTCGAACGCCACGTCGTGCAGCCCGCCGATCCAGCCCGCCTCCTGCAGGTCGTGCACCCCGTACGCCAGCACGCCCGCCGCGACCACCACCAGCATCGCCCCGGTCCAGGTGAAGAACCGCGCCAGGTTGATCCGCAGCGCACCCCGGTAGAACAGCCAGCCCAGCACCACCGAGGTGAGCAGCCCCAGCGCCGCACCGATCACCGGGTTGTAGCCGTCGTCGGTGGCCTGCACCGCCGACCAGATGAACAGCGCCGTCTCCAGCCCCTCCCGGCCCACCGCCAGGAACGAGGTGACCACCAGCGCGAGGGTGCCCATCGCCACCGCCGCGTCCAGCCTGCCGTGCAGCTCCGCCTTCAGATGCCGCGCGGTGCGCCGCATCCAGAACACCATCCACGTCACCAGGCCCACCGAGACCACCGACAGCGACCCGCCCAGCGCCTCCTGCGCCTCGAACGTCAACTGCGTCGACCCGTACTGCAGCACCGCGCCGAACACCATGCTCAGCACCACCGCCGACAGCACACCCGCCCACACCGGCACCAACCGGTCCCGGCGACCGGTCTTCACCAGATAGGCGATCAGAATGCAGACGACCAGACTCGCCTCAAGGCCCTCACGCAGGCCGATCAGGTAGTTGCCGAACACGGCGCCCTCCTCGGGGATCGAACGAAACAGCAGGGCAACACGTCAGCCGAACAGCGCCTGGCCCCACCACTCACCGGGCCCCCGCACACCCGCCGGACACGCGAAATGCGCCGAACCGACATGCTGGATGTACTCGTTGAGCGCATCACTGCCCGCCAGACGCTGCTGCAACGGCACGAACGCCTTGCGCGTGTCCCGCTGATACGCCAGGAAGAACAACCCCGCATCCAGGCGCCCCAACCCGTCACTGCCGTCCGTGAACGAGAACCCCCGACGCAGGATCATCAACCCCCCGTTGGAATCCGGATGCGCCAACCGCACATGCGCGTCCTGCGGCATCGCCTTCAGATCCGGCGCATCATGCTCCCGCGCACCCCCGAACGGAGCACCCTCCCCCTTCGTCCGCCCGAAGATGTCCTCCTGCTCCTTCAACGGCGTCCGGTCCCACGTCTCGATGTGCATCCGGATCCGCCGCGCCACCAGGTACGACCCCCCGGTCATCCACTCCGGCCCGTCCCCCGGCCCCGCCCACACATGCTCCGCCAACCCCGCCGCATCACTGCCCGCGATGTTGTGCGTCCCGTCCTTGAACCCCATCATGTTCCGCGGCGTCTGCGCATCCGGCGTCGTCGACGACGTCTTCCCGAACCCCAGCTGCGACCACCGGATGTTCACCGTCCCCATCCCGATCCGCGCCAGATTACGAATCGCGTGCACCGCCACCTGCGGATCATCCGCACACGCCTGCACACACAGGTCACCACCGCTGCGCTGCGGATCCAGGTTGTCCCCCTTGAACCGCGGCAGCTCCACCAACGCCTCCGGACGCCGCGCCCCCAGACCGAACCGGTCCACCCCGTCCTTCACGAACAACGACGGCCCGAACCCGATCGTCAGCGTCAACCGCGACGCCGGCAGGCCCAACGCCTCACCCGTGTCATCCGGCGGCGCCTCCGGCAGACCACTCGCAGCACCCGAGCCCACCT